>NZ_JATABG010000028.1:0-18486 GCF_036533755.1 Vibrio sp. M260118
TTTTTTCACTAAAGCTATCGATTCGTCTGTCGATAACATTCTCTTTTTTGAGAATTAACCCAGTAGCGTTAACGCTAAATTGGGCTGCTGCTTAGCCTGCGCAAGTATGGATGTACTGACCTGCTGCAGAATCTGCTGCTTGATCATCTGAGTTGTCTCTTTTGCGTAGTCGGTATCTTTAATACGACTGTTCGATGCTGAAAGGTTCTCATTCACATTAGATAAGTTGTTAATCGCATGACTAAAGCGATTCTGCATCGCCCCGAGTTCAGCTCGATGACTATCAACATATTGCAATGCCGTATCAATCACAGATACCGCCCGCTGAGCCCCTCCGACCTTGGAGATATCTAAGTTATCAACTGACTCGTACCCAGACAGCCCCATATTGAGCTGATTAGCTAAACTACCAGAGAATGAGAGGGTTCCAGAGGTTTCACTGCCTGCCATAAATAGCTGTAGTTGACCATCTTCATTGACAGATGCCGAGACTTTATCAGTTTGTCCATTGATATAGGTCGCAAGCTCTTCAATATCATCTCCCACTTTGGCTTTGATTTGAATCGTCTCTTGCTCTCCGAAGGCATTGGTATACTGCATATTCAACATCTGACTGCCTTGACTCACTTGCCAGGCGTCATCGGCTTTGGCATCAGCGATGTAGCTAAACCCGCCCATATCTATGCTATCAGAACGCATGTTCTTCAATGAAACCTGCACGGCTTCACCGGAGCTCGCACCAATCTGAAATGAGGAAGAAGCAAACGAACCATTAAGCAACTTCCGACCACCAAAAGAGGTCGTTTCAGCGATTCGGTTTAATTCGTCGTTTAAAGCGGTCATTTCCTCTTGCAGCGCCATTCGCTCAGCTCGGCTGTTCGAACCATTAGCTGATTGTAGCGAGAGATCTCTCATTCGTTGCAAAAGATTGGTGGTTTCACTCATCGCGCCCTCAGCGGTCTGCATAATGGAGATACCATCATTGGCATTACGCACCGCGACATCTAAACCACGCAATTGTGACTCTAGACGATTAGAGATCTGCAATCCAGCCGCATCATCTTTTGCACTATTAATACGGTACCCTGAAGATAGCCTCTCCAGTGATTGGTTCAGCATCTCTGTCGCATTGCTCAAATGGCGCTGCGCTGTCATCGCTGAAACATTGGTATTCACAGTAATGGTCATAAAATGATGTCATCCTTTTTCGGGTCACCCTCTTTATCGGCTGAGACTGAATTTCTTTAACAAAAAAGCCGAACATTTCTGCTCGGCTTCAATTGAATTAGATTTGGTGGTTTATAGGCTTACTTTAGGTTTAACTCTGCTAGCATTTCATTGCTAGGCGCAAAGAAATAAGCACCCGTTACCGCTTTAGTAAAGCGCAACAGTTGGTCTGTCTTGCCATCAGTGACACCGTACATACTCTCTAGCATGGCTTTAAAGTTATGCAGCGTATTACAGTAGGCAATGAATAGTAGGCCATGCTCACCAGAAACACTACCGTAAGGCAAGCTATGACGAACAATCTTCAAGCCTTTGCCCTCTTCTTTAATGTCGACACGTCCCACGTGAGAAGCTGCAGGTACATCATCTAGCTCAATTGAGTCAGGCTTAGTACGGCCAATCACCTTCTCTTGCGCTGAAACATTCAGGCGATTCCAAGACGGCAAGTTGTGAATGAAGCGTTGTACCATCACATAGCTACCACCGGCAAACTCACCTTGGGGAATAATCGCTACCTCTTCGCGCTGAGCTTCTTTCGGATTTTCGGTACCATCAATGAAATCCGTCATGTCGCGCGAATCTAAGTAGCGATAACCATATGTTTCATCGACAACAGCAACGCTCTCTGCGACTTCAGCAAAGAACTTACGCAGCAAATAGAAATGGAGGTCATGACGATTTGAGTGACAGTGGATAAGCACATCAACATCTGAACTTGGCGCAACGACATCACCTTCTCCCAAAGTAGGAAAGTCAATCAGCTCTTGAGGAACAGAAACATTAAGCTTGCTCCAAAACGCTTTGGTGAATGCGATAGAGAGTGTTAGTTCTGCACCAGGCTGCTGGGCATTAAGTTCATCAACCAACGCTGGCAGAGCTTGTAGCTGCTGCAATATAGACGATTCATTTTGGTTGACCTTAAGCAATGTGTATTGTGCGAAAGGACCCGCTTCAGGAAGAATGGCACTTTGAGGGTATGACATTATTAGTTCCTCACTCGATTTTTGCTCAGTGTATTTTGAATAATTAGCAATGTTTTGATAATGATCATCAATTACTTAAATTAGGTTGTCGGAACATTCTGAAAACAATCTTTAACGCTCCGACTCTTAACGAAGTAGATAATTAACCACAGCAGAAGCAGCATTACCGCACCGTTTGCCCAGCTAAACGCACCGTGAACAAGGTAGATGTGGTACAGGGTTTGCGATAATTGAGCAGTGGCGGTGACTAAAGTAATACCACGCCCATAGGCAACAATCTTATTCAGCCATGAACGTTCTGGGCTGCGCAAACTCACCATCCACATTAAAAGTATACTAGGAATGCCCATAGCTAAACCTAGGTAAAGCATGGTGTGATCGGGATAAACGATCTGTAGAATTTTACTACCGCTATCTCGACTAGCGCCTGCTACCACAAACACCACCCAAGCTTTGGCTAAAAACAACCATGCCAACCAAACGAGCTTAGGTGCTTTAAGAAAGCCGTGTTTATCATATTGTTCTATCGCGTAACGCACTGCTTTATCGCTGTTTTTACTTCGTAACCCCTTACTCTATACCAATTTATCCAATTCGCCATTAGTTCTTGCGTATTAATCCAATAGACAAAAGAGTATTGATTATCTTGGCGCTTGATTGGCACGCACTCGCTTGAGCGACAGCAGTAGGAAGAGTAATAACAATCCGATCGGCATCAGCCACAGCAGAGCATTGGCAAGATTAAACGACGGCTTGTAACGGACAAACTCGCCATATCGAGCCGTCATAAAGTCAATCACCTCTTGTTCGGTTTGGCCTTGGTTGATTTTACGAAACACAATCAAGCGTAAGTCTTTTGCGATAGGCGAGTTAGATTCGACCAAGTTCTGATTTTGGCACTGAGGACAACGTAATGATTTGGCAAGTTCGAGCGCCACTTTTTGTTTTTCAGCAGAGCTAAATTCGAACAGCTCTACCTGAGCATTTTGCTCTTTGGTTGCGGGGGAAAAAAGGTCTTGATCCGCGGCAAATGCACTGGTTAAAAACGAACTCATCACCAGTCCAACAATCAGCGTAACGAAACGAAAGTTCGGTCTCATCCATTAACCTCTTGGTTAAAAAAACGCGCAAAGTGCTTTTGCCATACTCGTTCGTTAAGTACACCTAGATGTTTGTAGACAATTTCACCACTTTGCTTAACCAGATAAGTTTCTGGCGTACCGACAACACCTAACTCAAGGGCTAATAAGCCTTTAGGATCGTAAATCACATCACGGTAGGGATTGCCCAACTGAGCCAAATAGTTCACGGCTCCAGAGTATCGATCGCGGTAGTTGAAGCCAATAATGGCAATCCCCTGCGCCTCTAATTGATTGAGGTAAGCGTGCTCCTTTTTACACACACCACACCATGACGCCCATACATTCACTAGCTGATAGTCTTGAGTGAATAGTTGCTGACTTTGAGTCTCTGTGTGATCAGCTAACAGTTTGACTTCAAGATTAGGAAACTGCCGAACCACCGGCTGACTACCCGGGCCAAAACTCTCATTGTTAAGCCCAGCGACAAGAAACCCGATAAACAGAAGTAATAGCGCTGAAAACAGTCCAATTTTACGCTTGCTTGACCACGCCATGCGTCACTCCCTCTTTGCGACGAGATAAACAAGGTACCACAGCACCGAACATGGCCACCAGTGCTCCACCCCAAATCCAACTAATGTAGGCCTTATATTGAATCTTGACCGCGTAAGAGCGCTCATCCACTTTGCTACTTAAGGTGACGTAAAAATCACCGTGCCAAAAAGACTTGATAGCCGGTTCGCTCATGTTCATCACACGCACCGGGTAATGGCGACGTTCGGGACTAAGCCTAAAGCTCACATCAGCGGTGGAAAATAGTAGCTCGGCCTGCTCAGCAGTATAGTTAGGGCCAATCAACCAATGAGTCTCAAGGTATTCAACCTGCCATGCGCCAAAATCGGCTTGTGTACCTGGCGACATTTTACGATTAACCTCATAGGAGTGCTCGGCGTTCATCACCGCTCCCACCGAGCTGATTGCTAACCCAATATGAGCAAACACCATAAAAGTCAGTTTACGGTATTTGTTCACCAGTAGAATATGACTTACCACGACCCAAGTGCTCAGCCCCCATACCAAAGCGACCATAGGTGCAAACCAAGTCTCTTGTAACCAATACAGTAATGCTCCAAGCACAAGAGAGGTGACCAATATCAGCGCTATATTGAGGGTCGAATAGTCGCCCCCTTGGTGCCACTTAAGCATCGGCACTAAGCCCATGAGTGCAAGCGCCATCAAAGTGAGAGGTAAGAAGAGCGTATTGAAGTATGGCGCGCCAACGGAAACTGAGCCTAACCCTAACAGCTCATAACCCATTGGGTAAAAGGTGCCAAGGAACACAGTAAACGTCGCCACCGCAAGCAAACCAACAGCCAGAATAGCCAAATAGCTTCGACTGAGAATCGATCGCACCGATGAGCTCTGTATGCCCTCGCCGCGCTCAAACAAAAGGGCAAATGAGCCAATCAAGCTCAGGCCAAGAATAGCTAGCAAGGCAATCCCTTTACCAGGGTCAACAGCGAAGGCATGGACTGAGGTTAATACGCCCGAACGAACAACGAAGGTACCTAAAATACTTAAGCTGAAGGTGACCAGAGCAAGCGCCAACGCGGTGCGTTTTTGTTGCTCATGACGCCTTGCAGCGAGCATGGCATGGAGTAGCCCTGTCCCTGTTAACCATGAGAGCAGAGAGGCATTTTCAACCGGGTCCCAGAACCACCAGCCTCCCCAACCGAGTTCATTGTATGCCCACCAAGAGCCAACCAATATCCCTAGGGTTAAAAAAGCCCAAGCAGAGATCGCCCAAGGCGTCGCCAGTTTTACCCAACCCTCAACGAATCTCTTCTGCATCAACGCGGCTAGGGCGAACGCCAATACGGTAGAGAAACCAATATAACCAAGGTAAAGCAGAGGAGGATGGAAAATAAGCCCGACATCTTGCAACATAGGATTGAGGTCTCGCCCTTGATCTAGCCAGACTTGCGAATAGGAAAATGGATTAGAAGAGATTAAGGTGAACCAGCCGAATGCGGCAACAAACAGCAGCATCACCCACTGAACATCATCTAGGTAACTTCGCTCTGCTTTGCGAACAAAAGATATACACGCTGACCACAACGCCAAGGTAAATACCCAGAACAGCATTGAGCCTTCATGGCCGCCCCACACCGCAGCAATCTTAAAGAAAATTGGCAATGCAGAATTAGAGTGAGAAGCCACATAGTGAAACTGAAACTGATCAGCAACAAATAGGTAAGCTAACAAAATAAGGCTCAATGAAGCGACTACTCCATTGAGCCTTGTAAGATATTGGATGGAGAGAGGAGATGTGCGTTGCTGCCATTTCTGCCATGCATACACACCTGCGCTAACTGTGCTCGAAACGGTTACCCAAGTTAACGCAAAATGTCCTAGCTCTCCTACCATATTTATACGACCGTCATTTGGCCTGCATAGAGGATAAAGGTACGTAACATCAACACACCAACCAAACTCAGCGTAGTCACCATAAAGATGTAGCCACCGTTATGGCGCGTCTCTTTTGGCGTTACTAAGTTAAGCGTCAATGGCAACAACATACCAATCAACACCACACCAAACCAAAACCAGTTAGACCAGAATCCACCACCGATCGCATTCCATGCTGCCACTTCATTTTGGCCGCCGCTAAAGATTAAACCTGTAAAGAAGGTCACCAGCACGAACAGTTCAAACATCACGACTGGACGCTCAAAGCTGTGCACCCAAGAAACGCTTGGGCTTGTAGCAGGCTCTTTGAACAGCAAAATACCAAACATCAAACACGCTGCAGCGCCCGAAGACAAGCTTGAGAACAAGAACAGAATCGGTAATACAGGGTTATTTAACATTGGGTAGGTTTTTAAGGCTGACAATAGGAAGCCAGTATAAGCCGCCAGTACCACGGCCAAGAAGCCCAAAAACAGTTCAATCGCGTTGTTGAACTTACCCGATTTGATCAGGAAGCCATCGACGAAATCGAGCAACTTACCCGGCAGTTTACCCTCAGCAAAACTAATGATCTGATGGCGGAATAGAACCCCAATCCAAATGAACAATACCGCCATGTACACTTGGAATAGGATGACACCCATCGACATGACCGAGTCCATGTTGAAATAGATCATGATCTTCCAGAACTCTAGCGGTTTGGTGAGGTGGAAAATCAAAATCGTTAGGCCCGAGATAATGCCAAATGGGGCAAGCCATGCCATTGCTTTCAAAATACCGTTATTCGATGGATCACCCTCGATGACTTTACGTCTTAAGTACAGAGCGATCATAACGGCACCTGCCGACATACCTGCTAAGAACAGATAAACAGCGATAATCCAGTCCCACACCAGAGAGTCGAAGTGGAATGCACTTTCAAAACCATTCATTATCAAATCTCCCCTTTCTGATGAGGCACTTTATACAACTTAGGCTGAGTCCCTAGATGTACCTTGTCTCGATATACAACTTCGGTGTTGAGTACCTTGTTAATCTCACTGTTTGGATCATTAAGGTCACCAAATACCAGAGCCTTCGTCGGACACGACTCAACACAAGCAGGCAACTTACCCTGCGCCAGATTAGTATCACGGCAGAAGTTACATTTGTCCGCCGACTTGTCTTCAGGGTTGAAGAAGCGCACTTGATACGGACAAGCCGCTAGACAGTAACCACAACCGACACATTTCTCTTTATGAACGTCGATAATGCCTGTCTCTTCATCTTTATAAGCAGCACCTGTAGGACAGACATAAACACACGGCGGATTTTCACAATGTTGGCAAGATTTGCGAGTAAAACGGTAATCAACATTCGGGAACTCACCTTGTGGCTCGCTACGGATAATCTCAAGGCGTGAGACACCTTCAGGCACCTTATTCACTTCACGACACGCGTCCGTACAAGCAGTACAGCCAATACATGCGGTTTCATCGTGGATCATGCCATAGCGGACTTGGCCCTCTTGCTCAACATTAGCTAATGTTTTGCGGCTATTTAGAACGGCAGTACCAGCGACACCTGTAGTAAAAATAACGGCACCAGCACCCGTTAAGAAGTTTCGTCTTGAGCAACTCATACTACTTCTCCTCTTCTTTTAACTGGGTGATGTCCGAGTGACAGTCCACACACATTTTGATCTTATCCTTGCGTTCTAGGCTAAGAATCTTGGATTTTTTCTCTGCATGAACAGCGTGGCAGTTAGAGCAGGTAAGATTTTTCGCATGCACGTCATGAGTCCAGCTCGCTTCATGCAACGTCTCGGACGTATGACAGTTAGTGCACTGACTGTTGGCATCTAGGATACCTTGATGCGGCATCTGGATTTTATTGCTACCCATTTGCGATTGAGCCGAGGCGTATTTCGTCACAACGGGAGCGCCTTCACGGTGGTCTGGGCCGATATTGCCGTGACAAGTGGTACAGTTTAGCGTTTTACCTATCTCGCTAAACTTCTCAGTAGTATGCGTTTGATGAACAGTCTGCTGGGAATCCTTATGACATTGAATACACTTGTAATCCTTGTCACGGATAAGCGTGACTTCATGACGTGCTGATTTGTCTTCAGACTGCACTGTTGAAGTGTCGGCAACGGCATGAAGAGAATAACCATAGAGGCAGAATGCTAGAAGAGACTTAAGCATTATGACTATGGCCAACTTTATATTGCCCATATTATCCTTTCCTTATTCCGCTTTAATTTGTAAAACAGCCAACAAATTAAATACGGTTAAAAATTAAAATCCTTCGACGTATTAAGAACACGACAAATGAGATCAATTCTTATTTTGGATAAGCCACAACGCTATTAAATATAATATTACTCCTCTAATACTTAACAGGCAGGCAGAACTGTTCAAAATTCGATCTCCATCACCCTATATATAAAAGGGATAAAAGCACAAGTCATTGATGATAATAAGTTTCATTTCATGACTAGTATTTTCTAATAACCCCAAAGAGGTATATAAGAACTAATTTGAACTGGATCACTGACTAAAATTGATCTCGAACAATTATCACCTATCACTAAGTTATTTATTTTATTTCCATTTATTACAATATATTTCAGTTCTCCAATTCTTAGTTTGGAATATAGCCAGTTCACAACGCTGCTTATAAAAACAGAATACGGAGATAGCACTGTGAATAAATTGCATTGGATACCAAAATCCGCTGCAGCATTAGCAATCGTGGCAACCTCGTTAGTGAGTGTCGCAAGCTTTGCTGCATCCGAAGAAAAAGGCTTGATTGATCCACGCAACGACGCTTACGAGCAGCAACACCCAGATCAATACCACTCTTGGAAAGCCACCTCTGAAAGTGAACATATCGAAGACGCCCTAGCGGAAGACCCAAACATGGTGATTCTTTGGGCCGGTTACGGCTTCGCTAAAGACTACAATAAAGCACGCGGCCACTTCTATGCACTTGATGACGTTCGTCAGACCCTACGTACAGGCGCACCTACCGATGAAAAGTCAGGCCCAATGCCAATGGCGTGTTGGAGCTGTAAAAGCCCAGACGTCGGCCGTGTGATCGATGAGCGCGGTGAAGATGGCTACTTTGAAGGTAAGTGGGCTCGACTAGGTGATCAGATTGCCAACCCTATTGGCTGTGCCGACTGTCACGATACTCGTAGCGAAGCATTCAAAAACGGTGAACCAGCCCTTGCTTTAGCCAAACCTTATGTAGAGCGAGCATTCCAAGCGATTGACAAACCTTTTGAACAACAATCTCGTTTAGATCAGCAAGCTTCAGTCTGTGCTCAATGTCACGTTGAATACTACTTCACTGGCCCGAACAAATCGGTCAAATTCCCTTGGGATATGGGTACCACGGTTGATGAAATGGAGCAGTACTACGATGCGCTTGGCTTTAAAGACTGGACGCACAAAGTCTCTAAAGCACCGATGCTAAAAACACAGCACCCAGGTTACGAAACATGGCGTGATGGCATTCACGGCAAGAACAACGTTGTTTGTGTCGACTGTCATATGCCAAAAGTAACCAAAGAAGATGGCACCGTATACACTGACCATAAAGTAGGCAATCCATTTGACCGTTTCGAAGATACTTGTGCTAGCTGTCATACCCAATCAAAAGATCAGCTACGTGAAATCGTATCTAGCCGCAAAGCTCAAGTCCTAAACATGAAGCTAACAGCTGAGAAACAGATCGTTGCTGCACACTTTGAAGCCGGTGCTGCGTGGGATGCTGGCGCGACCGAAGCTGAGATGAAAGATATTCTTCAAGATATCCGTCATGCGCAATGGCGTTGGGACTACGCAATCGCATCACACGGTGTTCACATGCATGCCCCTGAAGTTGCGCTTGAAGTGCTAGGTACTGCGGTAGACCGTGCTGCTGACGCTCGTACTAAACTGGTTCGTCTGCTCGCGAAAAAAGGCATTCCCGAGCCAATCGAGATCCCAGATATTTCAACCAAAGCCGCAGCGCAAAAAGCACTGGGGATGGATATGGATAAGATGAACGCAGACAAAGAGAACTTCTTAAAAACTGTTGTTCCAGAGTGGGAGAAAGCTGCAGAGAAACGCGAAGCGAGTTACGAGAAATAACCTCGAACAAGCAACAATAAACAAAGCCAGCTTAAGCTGGCTTTGTTTGTTTTAGTAAAAGTATAAAATCTATCTACGGTTGACGGTTATATCTGAAACATAACCATTACCAATACCCTTAAGCGAACTATGAATCATAAGCGCGGCATCGTCTGCTGACATAAAACTCTGAGTATCGAGCTCTTTTCCACTTGTAGCCCAAAACTCTGTTGCCATTCCTCCTGGATAAACGGCAACAATATTCATTGGGTAACCTTTTAGCTCCATACGAACTGATTCAATCAAACCTTTCACTGCCCACTTCACCGCGCAATACGTTGATTCTTGGGCTTTGGGCTGCTGAGCCGCCGTTGACATCACCATGGTCAAGGTAACAGGCTGATCTTTAAAACGCTTCACAGACTCTCGCACTGTATTGATGGCAGTAGTAAGGTTGTTTGCTATCAACTCTTCTATGCGCTCTGGGTTTTGATCTTCAAGCAAGCCGAAGTAACCACTCCCCGCGCAGTGAATGATCTTCGTCGGGAGTTCTTCAAGCTGTTCAAACATAGCTTGCACATCGATGTGGCTAGCAAGATTACAAGCTTGATAAGTTGCTTGTGAAGACAACTGGCTGTGTATGTTAGTTAACTTCTGCTCACTCCTACCAATTAAGTGCACTTTCTCGCCGTTGCTATCGTACAGTTTCGCTAACGCTGCACCAAGGCCACTACTCGCGCCGGTGATTAATATCATGACAGTTCCTTTTTCATTTCTTAAACACGCAGCTTAGCCTTTAATAAACGATTTTGCTTGGTTCAAAGAGTGGATAATCGCTTCGCGATCTAAGTCTGGATTGTGTGAGTCAAGCAACTTGGTCCAGGTGTCTACCGCTTGCTGATAGCGAAAACTAATAAAATGATCGTTTGCAATCAAAGTCAAAGCAGTCACGTTGGCAGGCTCAAGGGTTAAGGCTTGCTCAAGCAGTTGTGAAACCTCATCGGTCATAATCTGCTTGCGGACATAGTAAAGAGAGGTTGCTTTTGCAGCAAACTGATTGGCCGAGGGTTGTTCACTTAAGCGAATCACATAGTCAAAGCAGGTCAATGCTGATGAGAAGTCTTGATTATTTAAATAGCCATGCCCGAGTTGAAACCATAACTCTGCCTGATTTGGATCTTGCTTCAATTGGCTTTGTAGTTCGTGCATCCACTCTTGATGCGTCGGCTGAGGTTCTAACTCTGCAATAGGCTCAGGCGCTTGACCTTGCAGCCAATAAAAGATCGGCGCAGCAATTATCAAACTGGCGACCAATGTCCGCTTCATCAGCACTCCAACACTTTTGTTCATCACGAACTCAGTATATCCTGTTAACACATATATGTCTTTGAACTAGCAGACCCTATTAGATCCTATCACTATGAAAAACAAAGTTGTGCCCTCAGAGCAAACGCAGCAAGAAGCGATGAAGATTGCCAAAGCAACACAGAAACCCGGTCAAACCAAAGAGCAGACTAAACTGATTGCTCAAGGGATTGAAAAAGGCATTGCTCAGTATAAAAAACAGCAGAAAGAACGCTCTCGTCAAGCTGACAAAGCCAAGAAAAAAGCACAAAAAGCAAAGAAAAATGTGGAACAAGTGAGTAACCAAACTGCTCAAGTAGAAGCAGAAAACCAAACCGTGAGAGCACAACCAGCGATTTTACCTTGGGCGCTACTCATCATTAGTTGGATAGGATTTATCGCCTATGTTAGCCAGAGCTAAATACGCTGTTGCAATAGTCTCGCTTGGAATGCTCGCGGGCTGCGCGACGCCAACAACCGAACTACACCCAGATGCCAGCGCGATCCACTTAAGGATCGATGCTCAATTTGACGCAGATGATTGCCAATGGCTCGGCGAGATAACAGGAAGTGAAGGTCATTGGTACAACTATCTGTTCTTTGCCAATGACGTGATGATACGTGGTGCATTGAATGAAGCCAAGAACCAAGCATACGAGCTAGGAGCTAACACCGTCTATTTAATTTCACCACAAGACTTTGTTACCTCCTTTACTGTCATGGGCAATGCCTACCACTGCCCAAAATAGCACCGCTAAAAAAGTATCGCTAAAAACAAAATACCTAGCGCCTAAACGCTAGGTATTGTAAATCGTAGTTCTAAAAGCCAAGGCTCGATGCGATATCTGTTTGTCTCTCCATTACCCACTGACTGTCAAATGGGCCCCAATCAGACAACTGATAATAACCGTCATTGTGACGTCGACCGTCTTGGACAAACATCAGTTCAATGCCAATGCCCGGCAAGGCCTTTATTACATCTTGAATAGTGCGTCGTGGCCAGCCTGTTTGCTCAATCAGTTTCGGCACATTTGGGCGCTCTAGATTTTCAACCAGTAGTGCAAGATACAAGCGCCTCGCAAAAACAGGACTCAATTCCATTGATACCTCCTAGTAATTTCTAGAGTCATTATTTCTGTTTTACCCGCCAGTGTGTTGCGTTTGATCAAAAACTCTACGATCGCTAACTAGGTGAAACTGTTTTTTTTACGGAATGAATTATATCCATCACACTTTTGTCTCACTCTCCACTTCCTGCTAGGATGCAGAAAACGCATTAGAAAACAACGAGGGCAATGCGCCCCAAAGTCACTTTAAAGGGTTCAACTATGACAATTACCGTGTATGGCATCCCAAACTGCGACACAATTAAAAAAGCCAAGAAGTGTCTAGAAGCACAAGGGGTGGAGTACAGTTTTCACGATTACCGCAAGCAAGGAATCGACAAAGCACTAGTCGAAACATTTTGCCAACAGCTAGGTTGGGAGAATGTGCTCAACAAACGCGGCACCACCTACCGCCAACTGACTCAAGAGCAAAAAGACTCACTCAATGAAGCGAACGCAATTGAGCTGCTTGTTGAGCACCCAGCGATGATCAAACGCCCTATTCTGGTTTCTGGTAATGACTACCATCTCGGCTTTAAAGCGGATCAATACAACGCCATTTTTTCATAATATTTAGTAAGGATTTCAAGGATGACAGATAGCCCTACTCTGGCTCTCGCAAAAGACTTCATCAGTCGCCAATCAGTAACCCCGGAAGATGCAGGCTGCCAAGAGGTGATGATCAACCGCTTAAAAGCCCTAGGATTTGAAATTGAAGTAATGGTGTTTGAAGACACAACCAACTTCTGGGCTCGTCGTGGTACCGAAGCACCACTATTTGCTTTTGCAGGACATACGGATGTCGTGCCAGCAGGCAACCCGGATTTATGGGATACTCCGCCTTTTGAACCAACCATCAAAGACGGCTTCTTACATGGTCGTGGAGCAGCCGATATGAAAGGCTCGCTAGCCAGCATGATCGTTGCAGTTGAGCAGTTCATTGCACAGCACCCAGACCATAAAGGTTCAATCGGTTTTCTAATCACCTCTGATGAAGAGGGGCCGTTTATCAATGGTACGGTACGTGTCGTTGAAACATTAATGGCCCGTGGCGAAAACATTGACATGTGTATTGTTGGAGAGCCATCGAGTACCGAAATTGTCGGTGACGTGGTTAAGAATGGTCGCCGTGGTTCAATTACTGGCGATCTGACCGTCAAAGGGATACAAGGTCACGTGGCCTATCCTCACCTAGCGAACAACCCGGTTCATCAGTCACTACTCGCCATTCACGAACTGGCGACGACTGAGTGGGATAAGGGCAATGACTACTTCCCACCAACCAGTTTCCAGATCCCTAATGTGCATGCTGGTACTGGTGCTTCGAATGTCATCCCTGGTGAATTTAACGTTCAGTTCAACTTACGTTTTAGCACCGAGCTTAACAACGATGCGATTGTATCGCGCGTAACTGAAACACTCGATAAGCATGATTTAGATTACGACCTAAAATGGACATTCAATGGAGACCCGTTCTTAACAGATACAGGCGCACTGTTGGATGCAGTTGTCGATGCCGTGGATACCGTTAACCAAACCAAACCGGCGCTACTTACCACAGGCGGCACCTCTGACGGTCGATTTATCGCTCGCATGGGTGGTCAAGTAGTAGAGCTTGGTCCGGTAAATGCGACTATCCACAAAGTGAACGAGTGTGTCAAAATTGCAGACCTAGAAAAACTGACTGATATGTATCAGAAAACACTAGAGAACTTGTTGGTTTAAGCATGACACCAGAGCAACTGACAGGCCAAACAACCAGCCATTTAGTTGAGACCGTTGTCGGCCAAAAAGCGTTCTTGGTTCACCCTAAGGTGAGCCAAGATCTGCTCGCGCTAAAACAGGCAGCCGCGGACGCAGGATTTAACCTTAATATCGCGAGTGGCTTTCGAGACTTTGACCGTCAGGTGGCAATCTGGAACAACAAGATGTCGGGACAAACTGACATTTTGGACAGCAACAGCCAAGTGATGGATACAAGCCAACTATCTGAAACAGATAAAGTGTTAGCGATTCTGCGCTGGTCAGCACTTCCAGGAGGTAGCCGCCATCACTGGGGCTGTGACTTTGATGTGTTTGACCGAGATAGCCTGCCGCAAGACTCCACTCTCAAGCTAGAGCCATGGGAGTACTTGTCAGGGCATCAAAGCAAGTTTTATCTATGGCTAACAGCGAATCTAACTCAGCACGGGTTCTTTTTTCCTTATGCACAAGACAAAGGTGGAGTAGCTATCGAACCTTGGCACATCAGCCATAAATCAGTGTCTGAGCAGTGTTTACAACAACTTGATGTCGTAGCACTAGCGCAGCAACTCAGATCTGCTTCCATTTTAGGCAAGCAAACTGTGTTAATACAGCTTGAAAACATCTACAATCGTTTTATTAGCAACATTACGAGATAAACGTTGTGTTAGACCTGCTTACCAACCCTTGGGTTATCATTGTTATTGTCTTGAGCGTTGTAATAGGAAACATTGCGGCCCTTAAGTACACAGCCAATATGAAGTTTGGCCAGGTGAAGAAAAAGCCTAAAACGGCAGATGAAGATTCAGATCAAGACCCTCAGTAACGCGGGTCTTTTTATTTAGCTTCGACTATTTTAAGTGATCCCAAGAGATGTTAGAGACGATTCGGCAATCATCACACTTAAAGTAGAAGATATCGTGTACAGGCTCATCGAGTAACCACTCACCACCACATGTCGGGCATTTACGTGCCTTCTCTTGCTCAAGGCTTTGGCCACCAACGCGGTACTGATAGTAGTAGGTCGGAATTTGAGTAATGTATTCAATTCGACCACGCAAATCCCAGCCACGTTTGAACAACACACTGTCGGTATCGCAAATCTCATGCAGTGCAGCGTGTTCCGCTCGACAGCCACCAGCCATCTGAATTTCATCGCACGCTTGCCACTCGGTTTGCCATTTCACTACCGCTTTATGGTCGCCATTTAGTGTCGGGGGATTACGATAAAGTGGAATTGGCAATAAGGTTTCACCACTTCTCAGTGGCGAACAGGTATGGACATAAGTGGTGTACAACACCTGCCAGCTTGGCGCTTGATCTTCTGCCGCTTCCTCAGAGTTGAGGTCTCGGCCCAGCATACGCATCTTCGGCGCCAACAGACTCGCGTCAGATAAGCGATTTAGGCATACCTTAACGAAATCAGAGTGATAGCTTGGGTGAAGACTGTCTTGCTCTGGGCACACTACCCGAACAAAAAACTCGCCATCGCCCATCACAATTGGAAACTCTCGACCTAATACCTGACCATTGTAGCGCAGCGCATCCATCAAGCCGTTGATCGCCTTGTCGACAGCACTGACGGTGGTATTGTCAAAACACTCAAACTGGAGTTCTACAACGTACATAGTTACACCGCTGGCTCTAAGTTCGCCAGAAACTCAGCAATGTCTTGCGCCAACACATCACGCTTATCAGTACCTAAGCGCTCTAAGACTACGTTACCTGTGATATTGCAGATGGACACAACATCTAGCTCAGCGTCAGTCGCACCAATAAACACCGTTGGTTTTAGTTTCAAACGGCGCTGAGTCACCAAATGACCAAGAATGTTCTCTTGCAAGCGCACAAAATCATCGTCGCTCCAAACTTGCAGTAGCGTTAGCTCGTTACCTTGCCAAGTCGCGTCCATGTCCGCACTGTACTGAGAACCATAAAAGGTCTTAATATCTTGGTGTAGCGTCAACTCAATACCGTTTTCTACATTGGTAAAATCAGCAGCTTGCTCACGTTGATACGCTTGCCACTCAACAGCTTCGTCTGTTTTTGCTTCAACACATGGTGAGACTAAATCCACCAGCTCTTCGCTGCGTGGTAGATGGCCATGTGCATCAAGATAAGCCTGACGGTATTTTTCACTGAATGCGTGTAAAGCTTGCAGGGCATGGTCTGCCATTTGATTCTCCAATATGAATGGTCGCTTTTAAGGACAGGATTGCGTAAAATTCTCGCCATTCTAATAGAAAACGAACAAAAGTATGAGCAAATATTCTGACGCTAAAGAGCTTGCTGGTCTGACCCTAGGTCAAAAGACAGAGTATTCAAACCAATATGATCCAAACCTACTGCAACCTGTTCCCCGCAGCCTGAACCGAGATGATTTGCATCTTGGCGATGCTCTGCCTTTCCAAGGTTGCGATATCTGGACCTTATACGAGCTATCTTGGCTGAATGAAAAAGGGCTGCCTCAGGTTGCGATCGGTGAAGTTTCTATCCCTGCCACCAGCGCAAATCTGATTGAGTCAAAATCATTTAAACTATACTTGAACAGTTTCAACCAGAGCCGCTTTGCTTCATGGGATGAAGTTGAACAAACGCTAGTTAAAGATCTTTCTGCCTGCGCAGGAGAAGCCGTATCGGTAACGGTTCGCTCGGTAGAGGATTACACTGACTCCTTAGTAGTTACTATGGGTGGAGAGTGCATCGACGGACAAGATATCGAAATCACTAGTTATAAGTTTGACCGTAATTTATTGGCAGGCGCAGCCTCCGAAAAAGATGTTGAAGAAACACTACACAGCCATCTACTTAAGTCGAACTGCCTGATCACTAACCAACCCGATTGGGGCAGTGTTGAGATTCAATACAAGGGTAAGCAGATCAACCGTGAAGCACTGCTGCGCTACCTAATATCGTTCCGCGAACATAACGAGTTTCATGAGCAGTGTGTCGAGCGTATCTTTACTGACATTATGGAGTTCTGCCAGCCAGAGCTATTGACTGTTTACGCTCGTTATACCCGCCGTGGTGGCCTTGATATTAACCCTTATCGTTCTAACGTAAGCAATCAACCTAGTCACAATCAACGCATGGCTCGTCAATAGGAAGTCACTTAATGGTTAATGTACGCTGGAAGCCCTTTATCGGCGCCTTGTTGTTTCTTGTTGCAACGCCTATCTGGGCAAATACTCTATACTCATCGGCGCTGTTAAGTGAAGCAAACAGCCTAGTTAATATTGTACCCGAGCAAGCAAAGCGACTAGCAACTAACTACTTAACTCAACGTACATTAACCGATAAGACGGAAAAGAGCCCGTCAGCGATTTCTCGCGATGAAGCAGACAACCGAACAAGAACTCCCGGTGGCACTATAGATGCGCTACGCATTCTGGCTCGCGCAGAAGCTAACTTAGGTAATGAGCCTGAAGCTCTCAACATTCTCAAAGAGGCAAAGCACCTGGCAACCGTCTATAAGCTGCCATACTTGCTGATAGACTTAAAACTCGTCGAAACCAAGCTCAAATGGCATCTGAGTGGCAACGCGCAAGCTGCCCAACAGAGCATGAACGAGATCGAGCAAGAGTTTAGCCAAATTGAGAACCCACAGCAGTTGGCTCGTGGCCTCAAGTATCGATTAACCATGCTGAAAGCCGAAGTCGCCTCTACTGAAGGTAATTTGGAACTGGCCACTCAACTATACCAAGAGGTTAAACCCTACGTTGACGAATCTAAGTCTATCCATACCATCATTGACTACCATACCACTGTAGGTAAGCAACTACTTGCCAACAAGAAGTACAACCGTGCTTTATCGGAGCTACTAATCAGTTACTGGACCGCGATAGAGACAGACTCAGCGCGCCAACTCGCAGAAGTAAACCGCATTCTTGGCCAACTTTTCTATGATCGTAAAGTACTCGACAAAGCCAATGATCACTTTTCTCAAGCCGCTGATTTTTATGATAACTATGAAAACTCTCCCGCTCTGGCTCCGCTACTAAAACGTATGGGTGATATCTACTATTATCAAGGCAAATATAACCTCGCGTTAGTCCACTATTTTAACGCGATGGACCATGAGCGATTGCAGAACAATATCGAGAGCGTTATTGATATTCGAATCTCGCTTGCAGCGACCTATTTGAACCTAGTAAATTTTCCTTTGACGGAGCAATACCTAGAGCGTGCACAGGAACTTCTACAATACGCCGATATTCCAAAACTTAAAGCTTATGCATTACTGCTTGATGCTGGCCTAGCACGACATAAGAAACTGCCGAAAAAGGTCATTGATAGCGCCACTCAAGCACTGGATATTGCAAAAGATATTCAAGACATCAGCTTGCAAAAATCAGCTTACAACATGTTGTATCTTGGCTACGAGCTGAACGGTCAATACCAGCAAGCGTTAAACTACCTCAAACAGTACAAC
>NZ_JATABG010000029.1:0-18376 GCF_036533755.1 Vibrio sp. M260118
GATGGGAAGAGCTGTTTACTTGAAACCTATCAGACCACATTAATGTCATCTGATGGCGAGAGAATTGGTACTTTGACCATTAGCCATGATGTTACCGATTGGCATGATATGCAGAAGAACTTGCGCGATGAAATGGATAAGCGTAAAGATACCGAAGTTGCACTTGCGCAGCGAGATACCATTTTGCAAAACATTCTCGAGTCTAGCCCTGACTCGATCGGGATCTTTAATGAAAATATGGTTTACCAAGCGTGCAACCAGCCTTTTGTTGAAGCCTTGGGGATTTCTGATGTAGAGGATCTGATTGGTAAGCGTTTGCAAGATGTTATCCCAAATGAAGCCTATGAACGCCTGTCAGAAACTGACCAAAAAGTACTTTATGAAGGGAAATCTCTCCGATATATCGACCTAGTCACCAGTAGTCAAGGTCAATCTACTTGGTATGATGTGGTTAAGTCGCCGTTCACTGATCCCGCTTCAGGAACTAATGGCGTACTAGTGATGGCTCGGGATGTCTCTGAGCGCTATTTGGTCGAACAAAAACTCGAAGAGGCGAATCAAGAGCTGGAAAGGTTGAGTTTTATTGATGGTCTGACTCAGATATCCAACCGTCGTCGCTTTGACGAGCAACTCGAAACACTATGGTACTTGCACGTTCGTGAACAACAGCCTTTGACAGTGATGCTTTCTGATATCGATTACTTTAAAGGTTATAACGACCGATATGGGCACCTATGCGGGGATGAGGCGCTGATTAAGGTGGCACAAGCATTCCAAAATGTCCTGACGCGCTCCAGTGACTGTGTCGCTCGCTATGGTGGTGAAGAGTTCGGTTTTATTCTGCCTAACACCACCCTAGAAGGGGCCAATCTTGTTGCGGAGAAAATCCATTCCGAGGTGCGAAAACTTGCGATTGCGCATGACGCATCAGATGTGTCTAAGTATGTGACGGTCAGTATTGGACTGGTCTCTATTGTTCCGAGAAGATTAGACAATAGTGAGTCAATCGTTGCTTTGGCCGATAGTGCGCTTTACCAAGCCAAAGCCAATGGTCGCAATCAAACCTGTGTGCATCACACATCCGAAAATTAACCTTGCTGAGGCTGGGATTCTTTTCGCCGTGATAGGTGAAAACAGGTAGTATGGCCGTAGCCGTCGCTGCAAGTCCTTGTTTAGATAGCTGTTACCCAATTCTACTCTGCGGAGACCTCGATGAAGCCGATAAAAAACCTCGCTCAATACTATGTCGACCTACTGGTTAAACTAGGTATTCTCCGGTTTTCAATTCTACTCGCTCTTGCTTTAGTTGCGCTTGCGGTTGTGGTGCAAGTAGGCATTACGTTAGTTCTGAGTGGTTATGTTGATGACATTGATATCGTCCGTTCAGTATTTTTTGGTCTTCTCATCACTCCTTGGGCGGTCTATTTCTTATCGGTTGTTGTCGATCAGCTTGAAGAGTCTCGTCAAAGGCTTTCAAAGTTGGTTTCTAAGCTGAAAGACATGCGCTCTAGAGACCAGGAGTTGAATCAACAATTACAGCAGAATATCGCCAAGCTAAATTTAGAAATTGAAGAGCGGATCAAAGCAGAAGAAGCTCGTGAAGAGGCGATGAAAGATCTTGAAAATGAGGTTTACCAACGTGAAAAAACTCAGGTTGAGTTAGCGGAAAGAACCGCGCTGCTCCGTTCTTTTATTGATGCGTCACCAGACCTTATTTATTATCGTAACGCTGATGGTGTGTTCTCTGGTTGTAACCGAGCTATGGAAGAGCTAACCGGCAAAAAAGAGAGTGATTTGGTCGGGTTAACGCCGTGGGATGTATACAGCAAGGAAGTTGCGGAGCAGATAGTCGATACTGATGAGAAAGTCTTTTCAGACAACCAAGCGCTGACTTACGAACAGTGGCTGGAATACCCCGATGGACGCAGAAATTACTTTGAGCTGCGCAAAGTGCCTTTCTATAGCAAAGATGGTCGTCACTTAGGTTTGGTTGGTTTCGGCCGTGATATTACTGAACGTAAACGTCATGAAGAATCTTTAGAAAAGGCAAGTCGCGATAAGACAACCTTTATCTCTATAATTAGCCACGAATTACGCACGCCTCTTAACGGTATTGTTGGCTTAAGTCGAATGCTGCTTGATACACCTCTTTCAGAAGAGCAGCGTAACCATATGCAGACCATAAATGTTAGTGCGGTCACCTTAGGGAATATCTTTAACGACATTATCGATATGGATAAGTTTGATCGTCGTAAGCTCGAGCTGTTCCCATCTCCGCTGAATTTCGAAGAGTTTGTTGCCGAAATGGAGAGCCTATCTGCTTTGATGGCATCGCAAAAAGGTCTGCGCTTTGATCTAGAGCGCTTGAGCGAACTTCCAACAGCGATAGAGGTCGATGCCACTCGACTACGACAGGTACTATGGAACTTAATTAGTAACGCGATGAAGTTTACCAAAGAGGGTGGCGTTGTCATGACCGTGAGCTCAGAGGAAGATGACAAGTACGCCCATATCACGATGGAAGTCGAAGATAGTGGTATCGGCATTCCTGAATCGGAGCTCGAAAAAATCTTTGCCATGTACTATCAGGTTAAGTCGGGCAAAGACAATCTTCATGCGGTAGGTACAGGTATTGGTCTCGCAGTCTCCAAAGAGCTGATTAACATGATGGATGGTGATATTACCGTTTCTAGTGAAGAGGGATTTGGGAGTACGTTTACCGTGACGATTCGAGTTCCACTTGCTGAAAGTAGTGAGCCTCATGTTAAAAATGTTCGGGCAGCGCAAGAGCTGAACATTTTTATGGTTGAAGATATTGAGTTAAATATTACGGTAGCTCGCTCACTGCTAGAAAGCATGGGTCATGAAGTCTCTGTCGCTATGAACGGTGCCGAAGCGATGGAAATGTTTGACCCTGAACTCTACGATCTGGTTTTCCTCGACATTCAACTCCCTGATATGACCGGGTTTGATGTTGCTGAATACTTTAGACGTACTTACTCTGACTTACCTCCTTTAGTTGCGTTGACGGCCAATGTGCTTAAAAACAAACGCGAGTACCTTGAAAAGGGGATGGATGACGCGATCAGCAAGCCACTTTCTGTCACGGCCGTACAAGACGTATTGGCTAAGTTTAGTGAGCAGAAAGATACGCCAAAACCAGTAGAAGTGACTCAAGATGCTCCTGTAGTCGAAGGAGGGGAAATTTACTCTCGCTTGCTCGACCTTGATATGCTTGAATCGTACGTCGGTATAGTTGGGCCTCAGCCTGTTTTAGACAGTATCACTATGTTTGAAGAGATGATGCCAGACTATCTGCAAATTCTCGATTCCAACATGACCGCGAAGTATCAAGAGGGTATTGTTTCTGAAGCGCATAAAATTAAGGGTGCGGCTGGTTCAATCGGCTTGAAACATATCCAAAAGATTGCTCAGAAAGCTCAGTCTCCCGATCTACCTGCGTGGTGGGAAAATATTGATGATTGGGTTGAAGAGATGAAAAATGAATACAAAAATGATATTGATATACTTAGAGAATGGCTTGGAAAGCGATCACAAAAATAAAGGGTAAACATATGAACAAGCTTGTGTTGGTGTCTTTAGGTACTGCTTTGCTAGCTGGATGTGCGAACGATCCGATTATTGAATGGCAGCAGAGCAATCACGCCATCGTTGCGGAAGCGCAAGTGACCTTAAAAAGCAACCTTTGGCTAAATAAAATGCCAGCAATAGGTCAAGAACAAGATAATACGATTCATGGCGCACTATACCTTGAATCTGATGGCGTTCTCCCGGCTGAACTTGGTGTTGAGAGTGTGACTCTTCAGCAAGGGGAAGAGAGTTGGGAAGTTGATGCTGACCAGGTGGAGTTGCGTACGCACAATCCAGAACAGTGGGAAGTGGCATTTGCATGGCAATTCCCTATTGACCCTGAAAAAACGGTTAATGTTGCGCTTAAACTGGATAACAACGGCCAAGTCTCGTGGCTAATAGAGAAAGACGTTACGATAGACACAGTTTACTAATACTAAGCGACGTCTTTTCGATAGAGACCAAAAAGAAAAAGCTTGCCCGAAGGCAAGCTTTTTAACTTTTGACCAGCAATTACTTGCTTGCTGTTTTAAGACCAGCGTTGATATCCAGAATATCTTGTTCGCTTAGTGTACCTACCGCTTGACGCAGTTGCAGTACGCTCAAAATGTAGTCATAACGAGCATTTGACAGGTTTTTATTCGCATCGTACAGACGACGAGTCGAATCTAGAACGTCAACGATAGTACGTGTACCTACATCAAAACCTGCTTCTGTTGCTTCAAGAGCGGATTGAGCAGAAACAACCGTCTGTTCGTAAGCACGAAGAGCACCGATTGAAGCATTGATGTTATTGTTAAATGCGCGAACATCTTTCACTACACTGCGGTAAGTTGCTTCTAAGTCTTGGCTAGATGCAACATAGTTGAACTCTGCTTGTTTGGTCAGAGAGGTCGTGTTCCCACCTGTGTAAAGTGGCACATTCAGGTTCACGCCAATGTTAAAGTCGTTGGTGGTGCCATTTGCTGTATTACTTTGGTGCTTGTCAATATCAGCGTAGTTATAGCCACCATCTAGCGTGAGCTTTGGTAGGTGACCAGAGCTAGCGAGTGAGATTTCATCTTTAGCAATATCTTGTGCGATACGAGCAGAAAGCAGGCTCAAGTTCTTTTCTTGAGACTCTTTAACCAGCGCATCAATACCCGTTTGAGTTTTGCTCGCTGAGAAGCGGTCAGTATCGAGCACGTCTAGGTTAGAGTGCGCTTGCCCGGTGATTTCGCGAAGACCTTCATAACTGTTTACTAGGCTGTTTTGTGCTAGAACTTCATCAGCCAAGACGGAGTCGTACTGAGCTTGAGCGTCATGAACGTCAGTAATTGCAGATAGACCTACTTCAAAACGTTGTTTGGTTTGTTCGAGCTGACGACCAACTGCTGCTTTTTCTGCTTGAACAAATACTAGGTTGTCTTGAGCGCGTAGCACATCGAAGTAAGCTGTTGATACACGCAGAATAAGCGCTTGTTGAGCGGCGGCGTATGAAGCATCCGTTTGACGTGCGCGTTTTTCTGATTGCTCTAGCGTTACCCAGCTTGAACGTTGATAAAGCTCTTGTGAGAAGTTAATTCCAGCGGTCAGAGCATTCTTATCGTTCTTGCTCGTGATACCCGCGTCAGTATCGGTTTCACCACGAGTCAGGTTGTAGCCTGCTGTAAGATTGATTTGCGGTAGTAGTGCTGAACGGCTAGACGTCACTGACTCGAAAGCGGCATCGCGCTTTGCTGCTGCACTAAGTAGCTGTGGGTCGTTCTCTTTTGCCTGATTGTAGATTTCAGTCAGGGTATCAGCGAAAGCATTGATGCTCACACTGCCAAGTGCTGCACTGATAAATAGTGGAAGCAGTTTCTTCATGGTTGTCTTTCCTAGCAAATGCGAAATATTTTGATTTCCAAGAGTGTAACTCATTGATGGCGAATCACTCAAAAACTTTGCGAAGTTTTACACTTAATTATACAGTTGTGCAATAAAACAATTAATCAACTTAACTGAAATTATAAAAATTACATAAAAATTTGAGTCATATCTTGGAAGTTAAGCGTATGTCTGCGTAAACTGTAAGATTCACTCAGAGAGGTGCTAAATGCAACAGGCTGATAATAAACAACAGCAGTTTAACAATAAAGATGTGGTAATAATCTCAAAAGAAACACTGTTTCATGGTTTCTTTAAAATGGTTAGGTACTGCTTCAAACATAAACTGTTTGAAGGAGGATGGAGTGAGCCGATTGAGCGCGAAATGTTTGAACGAGGACATGCCGCTGCAATGTTGCCCTACGACCCTGCAACAGATCAGGTTGTGATTATCGAGCAAATACGTGTTGGCGCTCTAGAACACCATAGTCCGTGGCAAATGGAAATTGTCGCAGGAATGATAGATTCAGGTGAACACGCTGAAGATGTGGTTCGCCGAGAGGCGGTGGAAGAGGCCGGCATTAGTGTCGGTGAGTTAGAAAAGGTGACGTCGTACTATCCATCATCAGGAGGCTGTTCAGAACGGCTCGATGTGTATGTCGGTCAGGTCGATGCAGGTACAGCGCATGGCGTTCATGGTTTAGACTATGAAGGAGAGGATATTCGTGTTCACGTTATTTCCCGCCAACAAGCGTATCAATGGGTAGAAGAGGGTAAGTTTGAAAATGGTGCCTCTATCATAGCCTTACAGTGGCTGGAGCTTAACCATAAGAGACTACAGGAACAATGGAACAAGTCGTAACAAAGAAACCGTATCATGTTGATCTTGCTGATTTGATGCGGACATACGAAACAAATTACGCCAAGCTTAACGCTCTGTTGCCAAATCAGCCGAGTGTAGGTGATGTTCGTTGTTACCAAGCTGCTTACTTAACGTATCAAATTCAAGTGGTAGAAGTCACAAAGTACACAACTTTGGTCGATATTTGTCAAAGCGATGACGTTCCAGTATTTCCATTGCCGACAATGTCTGTCAGGCTTTACCACGACGCTCGTGTGGCAGAGGTCTCAAGTTGTGACCATCTTAAACGCGTTAACGCCCGGTATGAGTACCCAAATGATAAGATGCTCCAACAGGATGAAAAGGTTCAGCTTAACCGGTTTTTAGGTGATTGGCTTTCGTTTTGCTTAAAGCAGGGCATTAGTCGCACCCCGTTGAATATTTAGGTTTTTTGTTTTGAAAGTAACGTCAAGTTCATCAGATAGCGACAGTATTAAGCTACTTCAGATTACTGACACTCATTTATTTGAGCCAGTGGATGGCAGTTTGTTAAGTGTAAACACTTTAGACAGTTTTAAAGCTGTCGTTGCTGCGATCGTGGAAGAAAATCAGCCGTTCGATGCGATTATCTCTACTGGTGATATTTCCCAAGATCATACGGCAGAATCGTACCGTCAGTTTGCAGGTGGCATCGCCCCTTTAGAAAAAACATGTTTCTGGCTGCCAGGTAATCATGACTTTAAGCCCGCTATGGCTTCGGTATTGCCGTCAGAGCAGATTAAGCAGGTCGATCACGTGTTGCTTGGCGAGCATTGGCAAATTGTGCTGCTAGATTCACAAGTTGTCGGTGTTCCTCATGGTCGTTTAAGCGATGAGCAACTAGAGCTGCTTGAACAGAAGCTCTCTCAGCACTCAGATAGACACACACTGGTTCTGCTCCATCACCACCCACTGTTGGTAGGAAGCCGTTGGCTTGATCAACATACCCTAAAAGATGCCAATTATTTTTGGGATGTAGTCGCTAAACATAGTAACGTTAAGGCAGTTGTGTGTGGCCATGTCCATCAAGATATGAATGTTCTGCATCAGGGTGTGCGAGTTATGGCGACCCCTTCAACTTGCGTGCAGTTCAAGCCTAATAGCGATGACTTTGCGCTTGATACGCTGTCACCAGGTTGGCGTGAGTTAGAGCTACATAACGACGGCCGACTTACCACTGAGGTAAAACGCTTACCAACCGGAAGTTTTCAGCCTGACTTTAATTCTGCGGGTTACTAAATGAAGTCTTCACTACTGCTTTATATTCATGGTTTTAACAGCTCACCTCAATCACACAAAGCGAATGTAATGCAGGAGTATTGTCGAGCTGAACGACCAGATATTAAGTTAGTGATCCCACGATTACCGTGCTTCCCGCAGCAAGCGGCCCAACTGCTACTCGATACTGTTAACCAATACAAAGATGATTACAACATTGGTTTGGTTGGCAGCTCTCTCGGTGGCTATATGTCGATGTGGCTTAACGCTCAGTTTGGTTTTAGAGCCGTGGTAGTGAACCCTGCGATAAAACCTTATGAGTTGCTTATCGACTATTTGGGTGAGCAGGAAAATCCATATACCAAAGAGCGCTATGTGCTTGAAGAGAAGCATATTGAAGAGCTAAAAGCACTCGATACACCAGTTATTCGTCAACCAAGTGATTTTTGGTTGTTGCAACAAACTGAAGATGAAGTGCTTGATTACCGCCAGGCTGTGACACATTTTTCTGGTGCAAAACAGAGTGTTGAACAGGGTGGAGATCATAGCTTTGTCGACTTCGAACGTTACCCTAGCCAAATCATCGATTTCTTAAAACTCTAACCCTCATTGAGGGAAGAGTCATAATTTTGCTTGTTACTTAGTTATCTCGCTTGACATAATTCCGTCTGTTCCAGACTATGTCTCACCAGTACTTGTGTGGGTTTGACGCAATTTGATAGTTGCCACAAACGCGACTGCCATGTCATCGCTCTCTTTGTGAGTCAACGCCTTATACATCACCCTGCAAGTAACCTTTTTACTATTTATAACGATATTCCGTATTATGACTGAACAATATAATGCTGGGGCCATTGAGGTTCTTAATGGTTTGGAGCCAGTACGTCGCCGACCAGGGATGTATACGGATACAGCGCGCCCAAACCACTTGGGTCAAGAAGTCATCGATAACAGTGTCGATGAAGCGCTCGCCGGACATGCTTCAAAGGTTCAAGTAATTCTGCATGCCGATCAATCACTCGAAGTCATCGATGATGGTCGTGGTATGCCAGTAGATATCCACCCAGAAGAGAAAGTTTCTGGGGTGGAGCTTATTCTATGTAAGCTTCACGCTGGTGGTAAGTTCTCCAATAAAAACTATCAGTTCTCAGGTGGTTTGCACGGGGTAGGTATCTCGGTTGTAAACGCCCTGTCTAAGCGTGTTGAAGTCACGGTTCGTCGTGATGGACAAGTGTATGAAATAGCCTTTGAACACGGTGATAAAGTTTCAGACCTTACTGTGACAGGCACTTGTGGCCGTCGCAACAAAGGTACTAGCGTACACTTCTGGCCAGAAGCGAAATACTTCGACTCAGCGAACTTCTCGGTCACCCGCTTAGTTAATAACCTACGCGCTAAAGCAGTGCTTTGCCCAGGTCTAGAAATTACCTTTACTGATAAAGTAAATGGTAATGACTACAAGTGGTTGTATGAAGACGGCTTAAAAGACTACCTAGCGGAAGGCGTAAAAGGCTATACTGTACTACCTGAAGAGCCGTTTACTGGTGAGTTCTCTGCTGAAACAGAGGCCGCTAACTGGGCGGTAATTTGGCAGCCTGAAGGCGGTGAGATGATCACCGAGAGCTATGTTAACTTGATCCCAACCGCTCAAGGCGGTACCCACGTTAATGGTCTGCGCCAAGGTCTGCTTGATGCGATGCGTGAGTTCTGTGAATTCCGCAACTTGCTTCCTCGTGGCGTGAAGCTGACGGGTGATGACGTCTTTGACCGCTGTTCATACGTGTTATCAGTTAAGATGCAAGATCCTCAGTTTGCGGGTCAAACTAAAGAGCGTCTATCGTCGCGTCAGACTGCTGCTTTTGTCTCTGGCGTGGTTAAAGATGCCTTCAGCCTATGGCTAAATGAAAAACCTCAATTGGCCGAGTTGCTAGCGGAAGTTTGTATCGCCAATGCTCACCGCCGTATGCGGGCAAGTAAGAAGGTGGTACGTAAGAAGGTTGCTTCAGGCCCAGCGCTACCAGGTAAGCTAACTGACTGTTCCGTACAAGATTTAAATCGCACTGAAATCTTCTTTGTAGAGGGTGACTCGGCGGGTGGTTCTGCTAAGCAAGCTCGCGACCGTGAGTTCCAAGCAGTAATGCCACTTCGTGGTAAGATTCTTAATACTTGGGAGGTGTCTCCTGATCAAGTTCTTGCCTCTCAAGAAGTTCACGATATTTCAGTGGCGCTAGGTATTGATCCTGATAGCGAGAATCTAGAAGGTCTTCGTTACGGTAAGATCTGTATCCTTGCCGATGCGGACTCGGATGGTCTGCATATCGCTACCCTTCTTTGTGCTCTGTTTACCCGCCATTTCCGCTCATTGGTTGAAGCGGGTCATATCTATGTTGCTATGCCTCCTCTCTATCGCATTGACTGTGGTAAAGAGGTTTTCTATGCCCTAGATGATGATGAGAAAGAGGGCATTCTTGAGCGTCTTTCTAAGAAGAAAGCGAAGATCAACGTGCAACGATTCAAAGGTCTGGGTGAGATGAACCCACTTCAGCTGCGTGAAACTACGATGGATCCAAATACCCGTCGTCTGGTTCAGCTGACCATTGATGATAGCCAAGCCACCATGGAAATGATGGATATGCTGCTTGGTAAAAAGCGCGCTGATGACCGCCGCTCATGGCTACAAAACAACGGCGATATGGCAGAGGTTTAACGGATGTCTACTGAAATTACTTACGATGGCGTTGAACAGTTGCCAATGCGCAAGTTCACCGAAGACGCTTATCTAAACTATTCGATGTACGTAATTATGGATCGCGCATTGCCATACATTGGCGATGGTTTAAAACCGGTTCAACGACGTATCATCTACGCAATGTCGGAGCTTGGTCTTTCGGCTGCTGCAAAATATAAAAAATCTGCACGTACCGTTGGTGATGTGTTAGGTAAATACCACCCACATGGTGACTTAGCTTGTTACGAAGCCATGGTGTTGATGGCTCAGCCATTCTCGTACCGTTATCCGCTCGTTGATGGTCAAGGTAACTGGGGTGCTCCCGATGACCCGAAATCCTTCGCGGCAATGCGTTATACCGAAGCTAAACTGTCTAAGTTTGCTGAAGTTCTGCTAGGTGAACTAGGGCAGGGGACTGTTGAGTGGCAGCCTAACTTTGATGGTACGATGAAAGAGCCACAAATGTTGCCTTCACGCCTGCCACACATTCTACTTAACGGTGTAACAGGTATTGCGGTTGGTATGGCAACGGACATACCACCACATAACGTGCGTGAAGTTGCCGAAGCAACCATCCATCTAATCGACAATCCAAAGTCTGAATTAGACGATGTGATGAACTTTGTTAAGGGGCCAGACTACCCGACTGAAGCTGAGATCATCTCCCCGAAAGCAGATTTAGAGAAAATTTATCGTACCGGTCGCGGTAGCATCAAGATGCGCGCGGTGTGGCACAAAGAGGGGACAGACATTGTTATCACGTCTCTACCTCATCAAGTGTCTGGAGCGAAACTACTTGAGCAAATCGCCAACCAAATGCGCGCGAAAAAGCTACCTATGGTTGATGACTTGCGTGATGAGTCAGATCACGAGAACCCAACCCGTATTGTCGTTGTGCCTCGCTCGAACCGAGTCGATTGCGATCAACTGATGAACCACCTGTTTGCTTCGACTGATCTTGAAAAGAACTTCCGCGTTAACCTGAACATGATCGGTTTGGATAACCGTCCTCAGGTTAAAGGCCTAGTACAGATTCTATCGGAGTGGATTGAGTTCCGCCGTGCGACAGTGCGTCGTCGCTTACAACACCGTTTAGACAAAGTACTTGCGCGTTTGCACATTTTAGAAGGTTTGTTGGTTGCCTACCTTAACCTTGACGAAGTGATTGAGATTATCCGTACTGAAGACGATCCTAAAGCTGTGCTTATGGAGCGCTTTGGTATTACCGAGATTCAAGCGGATGCGATTCTAGATACCAAACTTCGCCACTTAGCGAAGTTGGAAGAGATGAAGATTCGTGGTGAACAAGACGAACTAGAAAAAGAGCGTGAGAAGCTAGAACAGCTACTAGGCTCTGAGCGTCGTCTAAACACGCTACTGAAGAAAGAGATCAAAGCGGACGCTGAGAAGTTCGGTGATGATCGTCGCTCACCTATGGTTGAACGAGCTGAAGCGAAAGCGTTAACAGAACGCGATCTTGTGCCAAGTGAACCTATTACTGTCGTTCTGTCTGAGAAGGGCTGGATTCGTCATGCTAAAGGCCATGATGTTGATGCTGAAGGTCTGAACTATAAGTCGGGTGATACTTACCTTGCTCATGCGCGTGGAAAGAGTAACCAGCAAGCGGTATTCCTTGGCAGCGATGGTCGAAGCTACTCGTTAGAGTCGCACTCTTTGCCGTCTGCTCGTAGTCAAGGTGAACCGATCACCGGTCGCTTGAATATCAGCGCAGGGACGAGTATTCGTCATGTTGTTATGGGTGAAGAGGAGCAGCTTTGGTTAGTGGGTTCTGATGCCGGATACGGTTTTGTTTGTAAAGGCAGTGACCTATTGTCGAAAAACCGCAGCGGTAAAGCGCTAGTAACCTTGCCACAGAATTCTGAAGTGCTTTCTCCACAAACGGTGGGCAATTTAGATGCGGATGAAATCTTAGCGATTACTAACCAAGGGCGTATGTTGCTGTTCCCGATTAAGGATCTTCCGCAGCTCGGAAAAGGTAAAGGTAATAAGATCATCAACATTCCAGCGGCGAAAGCAAAAGAGCGTGAAGAGTTGGTTTCTCATCTAATTGCTCTGCCTCAAGGAAGTTCAGTGACTCTCTATGCGGGTAAACGTAAGCTTGGCCTTAAGCCTACCGATCTAGATAACTTCCGTGGAGAGCGTGGTCGTCGCGGCAGTTTGCTGCCTAGAGGTCTCCAGCGCGTAACACGCATTGAAGTTGAGTCAGGTACCTCACCAGAGCATGAGCTAGAAAGTGAAGCCTCTGAATAATCCTATTTAGATGTTATAGCGCTATACATAACAAAAACCCATGCACAGGCATGGGTTTTTATTTATTGTGAACTTTCTAGTACGTGTTATTCGCGAGTGTCTTCTTCGATTGTTACCTGAAGTATTTCTTCTTTCCCTTTACGTAGGACCAATACATCAACAGTTGTTCCCGGCCTAAGTTCAGTAACAATATCCATCACGCTTTGGCGGCCATTAATTTTTTGTCCATCAATCTTGAGAATAATATCTTGGGTTTCAAAGCCGGCATTCGCTGCTGGTCCGTTGGGATCAATACCCAATACGACGATGCCACCAAGGTGCTCATTCCCCAGTAGCCGAGATGTCACAGAATTAATGTCTTGGCCATCGATACCGATATAGCCCCGGATTACGCGACCATCAGCAATGATTTTCTGCATGATCTTATTGGCCAGCGAGTAGGGAATAGCAAAAGAGATACCGTAAGTCTCTAGCTCGGTCGCTTGCTGGAATGAAGCAGTGTTGATGCCTACAAGTTCGCCGCGAGTATTGACCAGTGCACCGCCTGAGTTACCTTCATTGATAGCCGCGTCGGTCTGAATAAAGGCTTGGTGGCCATCGGCGCTGATCGAAGAGCGACCTGTCGCTGAGATAATACCGAATGTAGTGGTTTGTCCAAGGTTATATGGGTTACCTATCGCCAGGACAATATCGCCGACCTTAGGTGCGTAGTCGGGGTTAAGAGGGATTACAGGTAAGTTATCTCCTTCAACACTAAGAATAGCGATATCTGTTCGGCGATCTTTACCGACCAATTGCGCCGCGGCAACTCGACCATCTTGCAGGGCAACAATGATCTGATCTGCTTGGGCGACCACATGATAGTTGGTGATGATGTAGCCTTTCTCACTGACGATAACCCCCGAGCCCAACCCTTGGGTCAGGAGCTTAGAACGATCATTTTCGAGGTACTTTCGGCTGTAGATATTCACAACTGCAGGCGCTGCCTTACGTACAGCATTATTGAAGGACACTGGAGACTCGAATGAATCTGACGTCTCTAACTTAATTACCTGAGGGACGATATTAGATCGAAGAGACGGTACAGCGATTAATAGTAGAGCAGCAGTTGCTAAGCCTAAGCCAATAGAACGCAACATAAATTGCAGCATGCTTCCCTCATAATGGTCGAAAATGAAATAAGTTGGTGAAGAATAGCACTAGATGAGAAAATAATAAAAGGACAGAGGGAAATCCCGCTGTCCTTTCAAAGCGATATCGCGTTTTGTTGAGTTAGATTCTAGCGAATGACGAGGTAAATCGTGAGTTCGCCGCGCTGAATATTAAGAGCGAGTACGCTTGGCTGCTTCTCGACGATTTTTCTAAACTCAGCAAGATTCTTCACTCGTTGGCGATTGACTCCAATGATGATGTCATCTTTCTGTAGCTGATAGGCTTCTGCGCTTGAGCCTTTCTCTACAGAGGTGACTTTCACCCCTTGAACCTTATCGCTCGAGTTAGTGTTGGTGAGTTCAGCGCCGGCTAAGCCTTCGTGTAACTTATCTGCCGTGGTTTTAACGTCTGTTTGCTCGCCAAGGGTGACATCAAATGAGCGCTTTTTACCGTCACGTACGATGCCGAGTTCAACCTCTTTACCCGCACCAAAGGTTGCGACTTTGGCCCGCAATTCACTGAACGAGTTGATTGCTTTGCCGTTAACTGAAACGATCACGTCTCCAGCCTCTAGGCCAGCTTTATCTGCTGCACTGTCCGGAACCACCTGGCTGACAAATGCCCCTTTACTCGATTCATAACCTAATGCTTCAGCGAGTTCAGAGGTAATCTCGCCACCTTGAACACCTAACATCCCACGTTTTACTTCACCGAACTCAAGGATTTGAGTGGTTAGGTTGGTCATCATGTTGGATGGAATTGCAAAACCAATGCCCACGTTGCCACCATTCGGACCTAAGATTGCAGTGTTGATACCAATAAGCTCACCATTAAGATTAACTAGAGCACCACCGGAGTTACCGCTGTTTATCGCCGCATCGGTTTGGATAAAATTCTCGAAGTTTTCGATGTTCAAACCACTACGTCCTAAAGCAGAAACAATACCTGACGTTACGGTTTGCCCTAGACCAAACGGGTTACCAATTGCCACGGTGAAATCGCCGACACGAAGTTTGTCAGAGTCAGCAATTTTGATTTGGGTAAGATTTTTGGCTTCTTCCAGCTTGAGAAGGGCGACATCTGACATTTGGTCGCCACCGACCAATTCCGCATCATATTCTCGACCGTCACGTAGCTTAACGCGGATTTTTTCAGCGCCGTTGATGACGTGGTAATTGGTGACGACATGGCCTTTCTTTGCGTCAATGATGACGCCGGAACCAAGCCCTCTAAATGGTCTTTCTTGTAATTGCTCGGTTGGGAAGTCTGGTCCAAAAAAGAAGCGGAACTGATCTGGAATTTGCTGTCTGGATACTTGTGTGCCTTCAACTGAGATACTGACTACGGCAGGGGTCACTTTCTCAAGCATTGGAGCTAGGCTGGGTAATTGTTCGCCATCAACCGCAAAAGGAAGTGCAGCAGTAGCCTGCATCGGTATGATGATTGAACTTAGGCTTAGAGATAATACGGTTAATGCAAGCAAAGGTTTTTTCATCGGTTACTCCTAGTAGATTAAGGACCTTACTCTGAGATTTGTACGAAAAATCAGATTTCAAGGGTCACTTGTAGGAGTTATGACTCAAAAACCTTTGCAAAGTTCATCAAAGATAGATTTCGATTATGACGCTTTAGCAGACACTACATCTTGCGAGTCGAGGATCTCTTTCTTCTGTTCTTTGAGTAGACCGGTCGCTCCTGACGCGTAATCTTTCGGAGCTTCGTTTAGAGCTTGCGTATGGTTTTTAGGGGTGTCCAACGGTGCTTCTTCAGACTGTTGAACCACTTTTGCTACGAATGGGTTATCTTGCTCTGGTATGTTAGGCAAGAGCTCTGAAGAGGTCTTAGCCATATGTTGATATAGCTTAGTGTACTCTTTCCCAACTGAATCCAACATTTCCGCTGTTTGTGCAAAATGATCAGTAAGATCTTGTTTTTGCTGTTCTAATTCAAACTTAGCGCTGTCGAGATCTTTTTGAATATTCTTCTGCTTTTTGTATCCTGGTGTCGTTAATCGGCAGACTAGGGCACCCAAAACCATTCCAATAAGCAAGCCTACAAGGGCATAAATCCACGGCATAATTGCTCCTTATCGTTGTTATTTAACATGTTTTTTACTGATTGATTACACATGTTCAAAACACATGGTACTATGAGAACTTAAGCCGATAAAGAAAAATGCATGTGCTCTACATAGCAGTTTGACAGTCTTCCAGAGCAGGTACGCAAGCTATGACGCCACTAGAAATCTACAATAACGATATAAAACAACATGGTTTTCAAAAAGATGCAGCCCAGCTTAAAGCCGTGACTGCACTCGACACTCTCTACCACCAGTTCATTGAATATTTAAATACACCAGTTGAAAAGCCAACGGGGTGGAAAACTTGGTTTGGTAAGAAACAGCCAGAACCACCCCAAGCGCCAAAAGGGCTCTATTTTTGGGGAGGCGTGGGACGCGGTAAAACCTATCTGGTTGATACCTTTTTTGACGCTTTACCATCGGACAAAAAGATGCGCGTCCATTTTCACCGCTTTATGTACCGTGTGCATGATGAACTGAATGCACTTGGAGATGTGAATGACCCACTTGAGTTGGTGGCGGATAAGTTTAAATCTGAAGCTGAAATAATCTGTTTCGATGAGTTTTTTGTGTCTGACATTACTGATGCGATGATTCTTGGCACACTGTTCCAAGCGCTGTTCAAGCGTGGGGTTATCTTAGTGGCTACTTCCAATATTACGCCTGAGGATTTGTATCGCAATGGGCTGCAACGTGTTCGTTTCTTACCTGCGATTAAACTTATTCAAGAGAATTGCTTGATCTTAAACGTCGACAGTGGCATCGACTATCGATTACGTACCTTAGAGCAAGCGGAAATCTATCACTCTCCACTTGATGAGCAGGCTGACAAGAACCTCCGTCACTACTATGAACAGCTAGTGGGGGAAGGTAAAAAAGGCGTGCAGAGTATCGAGATTAATCATCGCGACATTGAAGTGATTCAAGCATCTGAAGATGTATTACATGCCAGTTTTGAGCAGTTGTGTCAGTCGGCACGTAGTCAAAATGACTATATTGAGATGTCGCGAATATACCACACTGTGCTTTTGGCCGATGTTAAGCAGATGGATAGAGCAATCGACGATGCAGCAAGACGATTTATAGCACTGGTGGATGAGTTCTATGAGCGTAATGTCAAATTAATTATCTCTGCACAAGTACCTTTAGCAGAGCTTTATAGTGGAGGGCAGCTTGAATTTGAATTTAAACGCTGTCAGTCCCGTTTGATTGAAATGCAAAGTCATGATTACTTGGCGAAAGAGCATTTGGCGTAGCTGGATCGAGCTAACTTTGTCCAATTGAAAAAAAAACCAATTTTCACACGAAAAAAGGTGATTTTTTCAACTGACTTCTCTATAATCCTGCGACCCACCGTTACTGCAGACCTTATTATCGAAGGTATTTCGACATAACGGGTCGAGAGTGCCAATCACTCGAAGGGGTGTTAACTGGACTCTTAGTCAGTGGGAGCGAAAGCTCCTTAAGTGTAAATTTAATTATTGAACGGGTTATTATTAGCATGAAAACTTTCGTTGCTAAACCAGAAACTGTAAAACGCGACTGGTACGTTGTAGACGCTGAAGGTAAAACTCTTGGCCGTCTAGCAAGTGAAATTGCATCTCGCCTACGTGGCAAACACAAAGCTGAATACACTCCTCACTGTGACACTGGTGATTACATCATCGTTGTTAACGCGGAGAAAGTTACTGTAACTGGTAACAAGGCTAAAGGTAAGATTTACTACCGTCACACTGAATTCCCTGGCGGCCTAAAATCAATCAGCTTCGAGAAGCTAATTGATCGCAAGCCAGAGATGGCTCTTGAGCTAGCAGTTAAAGGTATGCTACCACGTGGTCCTCTTGGCCGTGCTATGTACCGTAAGCTGAAAGTTTACGCTGGCGCTGAGCACAACCATGTTGCTCAACAACCTCAAGTACTAGACATCTAATCGGGGATTTCGAAAATGGCAGATAATCAATACTACGGTACTGGCCGTCGCAAAAGCTCAGCTGCACGTGTTTTTGTTAAACCAGGCAGCGGCAACATCGTAATCAACAAGCGTAGCCTTGATGAGTACTTCGGTCGTCCAACTTCTCGCATGGTTGTTAAACAGCCTCTAGAGTTAGTTGAACTAACTGAGAAACTAGACCTATACGTTACTGTTAAAGGTGGTGGTATTTCTGGTCAAGCAGGTGCTATCCGTCACGGTATCACTCGCGCTCTAATGGAATACGATGAGTCTCTACGTCCTACTCTACGTGCTGCGGGTTACGTTACTCGTGACGCTCGTTGCGTTGAACGTAAGAAAGTTGGTCTACGTAAAGCACGTCGTCGTCCACAGTTCTCTAAGCGTTAATCTTTTTTCGAAAAGATTCGCTTCCAATGTTTACATTGGAACGTGGAACCAAAAGCCTGGCTCTTGCCAGGCTTTTTTGTATTTGGAATTCTGAAAACTCCTTTTCTAGCGTCACTTATCATTTGATTTATGTTACTTCCTCCTCTTTTGTGACCTCACTGGCGATTCCCTTCACAAATGTTACAAAAAGGTAGCTTTATCTTGTCAAAAAGTAGGGTTTTATTTATCATTTGCCATCAAATAAATACAACTAAATTCGTATTTTGTTAG
>NZ_JATABG010000030.1:0-18895 GCF_036533755.1 Vibrio sp. M260118
GTATCGAGCGTCGTTGCTCTTGCAAATTAAGTTAGAGTCATCATAAAGAGAGGTAGGTAGACTTTAAAGAGCTTATATAGATAAAGTCTGTAAGCCGATATTTTTTGTCTCTTTAGAGATATGTTGTCTTTCTGTCTATATTGTTAGAGGCCAACTAATTCCGTGTATTTTGCAGATAAAAAGAGCCCGAAGCAGGTGCTTCGGGCTCTGGATTAAGACTTTACTTATAACTGATTGGCGTAGCGCTTTTTGCGCTTTTACTGTTTATATAGCTTTATATTACCAACCGTTCATACCCGTGAGCATGGGCATGTTAAGCAAGAGATTACTTGCTTAGGTCTTCTGCGTGCTCAGATAGGAACGCTGCAACACCTTTTGGAGATGCGTCCATACCTGCTTTACCTTCTTCCCACTGTGCAGGACATACTTCACCGTTCTTCTGGTGGAAGTTTAGAGCGTCAACCATGCGTAGCATTTCGTCGATGTTACGGCCTAGTGGTAGGTCGTTAACTACTTGGTGACGTACAACGCCGTCTTCGTCGATTAGGAAAGAACCACGGAAAGCAACGCCTGCTTCTGGATGCTCAACGTCGTACGCTTTACAAATTTCGTGCTTAACGTCTGCAACTAGTGGGTACTTAACTTGACCGATACCGCCATCTTCGATAGCAGTGTTACGCCATGCGTTGTGAGAGAACTGAGAATCGATTGAGATACCGATTACTTCTGCGCCTTTAGCTTGGAAGTCAGCTAGACGGTTATCAAAAGCGATTAGCTCAGATGGGCAAACGAAAGTGAAGTCTAGTGGGTAGAAGAAAACAACCGCTTTCTTACCTTTAGTAAACTCTGCAAAATTGAAGTTCTCAACGATCTCACCGTTACCTAGAACAGCTGCAGCAGTAAAATCTGGGGCTTGACGACCAACTAGTACCATTTTTTTGCTCCTAAAATATATGGTTAGTTCCAAACCAAGCTATGAATTTTTGGTTTGGTCCGTGTTTGTACGCGACAAACTATAGTACACATTGTAGTATGTAAAAATACGAGAAGAAAGATAAGAAGAGTCCTTTGGTCTTTACCCACGCGGGGGAACTAGTGGTAGAGCAGGGGCGAGAGTTACTTGCTAAAGGGCAGGATTTAGTTGAGCTTGGGCTTTTATGCCAAGGTGATGATATGGAAGGGCAACTTCGTGTTGGATGTATTCCTACCATTGCGCCATTTCTGCTGTGCAGCTTAGTTCAAGAAGTCAACCACCGTTTCCCTCAACTGAACTTGCTATTAAGAGAAGACACCACGGCTAACTTATTAGAAGCATTGCGCCATGGTGAGTTGGATGTACTGATTCTTGCCTTGCCAGTGGAAATTGATGATATGGATAGCCGAATTGTTGGTAATGACCCGTTCAGAATGATCATTAGCCAAAACCAAGCTGCCTCTATTCAAACGCCGATCAAATACGCAGATCTTCCTGATGAGTTTGTCTTCCTGTTAGAGAAAGAACACTGTTTGACTGAACATGCGGTTTCGGCTTGCCAATTGACAGCGAAAGAGAAGATCAACCCATTCTCAGCCACTAGTCTTCACACCTTAGTTCAAATGGTGGCTAACGGCATGGGAACGACCTTTATTCCACAAATGGCGATTGATCATGGTTTGATTGAGAACCAAAATCTTGTCGTGGTGGATGCACCAGGGCAACAGGCTCATCGTCACATTGGTTTAGTTTGGCGTCCAAGTTCGTCTCGAGTGAATACATTTAATCAATTGGCGGATGTGGTGTCCGAACTGCTTTAGCGATAAGTATTAGTCGTTACAAGCGCACTTCTCTCAAAAAGCACACTATTTTTAGTGTGCTTTTTAGCATTTTATACTGCTGGTGAACTTTAACTTGTAAAATTTTACAAAGAATTCTTGGTGAAGCTTTCATTAAATTATGAAATTTCACAGCATCAATTTTACAGCTCGCTCCGTAAGCGCTGTTTGATCTCTTTGTTGCATATCTCCATGAACTCTACATATAGTCGGGTTTGCACTTTGTTATCTAGAGTTAAACGCTTGTTTAAAACGAAATTGTCGCTTATTGAGTGGTGTAACTAAATTACGTAACTGGCTACATTTTAGTGATCGTGGTCAATAGTTTTTGCCCAACCGAATAAAACTTTGAATTTAACGTTTTGTTTACTTTGGTGCTTTTACTCTAATCTTGTTTGGTGTACCTTAATTAAAGACCTGATAAGACTTATGTCTAGATTGAAAAGTCATTTCTGGTCAGTCAATCTAACACTCGACAAAACAATAAGCTCAGTCAGTAAGAGTCAAAATTAATGTTTGATTGTTGTTTGATAGTTACAAATGTAATTGAGCGATACTTGAGTGAAAAAGTAAATCAGAGGCACACAGAGATGTGTTTGAACTCTTCACTGGATAGTTAAGGAAGAAATAAGCTTGGAAGCTTACCTATTAGAGAAAAGACAACAGTAGAAGCGTGAGCGCCCCTACTCACCAAAGGCATGCTTAATGTGATGGGTACCCTTTCACCACCACATTGGGCGATTTTCCCTGTTGAAGCCCAAACTTTTTTCATCTCTATGGTATGTGTAACAAGGAAATCAAAACCGGGGCCCACAGCCCCTGATAACTAGGATTTAATCCCTAGCCAGTAGTCTGATGTTAGCGAGTTAAAAATGCAGGCTTTAACTCGCTAAGCATTAGAAATTGGTATTCTGTTGAGCAAATGCTTTGACATGTTTGAGCGGTTTTGGCCGCTTTTTTTTTATCAAAGTTTGAAGAAGCTGAGCAGGTCTTTCTGTCGTCTATAAATAGACTGAATCTTAATCGTAGAACCCAGCGTAAATCCCATTTACATAGTTTATGCCGCTGATCAAACTCTCTTCAAAACACATTTTCATCCATTAATGATATGTCGTGCTGGAAAAATTGCTCCAAGTTTACTCCAACCGTCATGCCGCCAATAAAGCGTCCAGTTTGATATTCTCGTATCGGGATACTAATTTGCGATTGAAATAGATTGGTCGACGGGTCGTATTGAATGTCATCAATAAAAATATTAATTCCAGTTAGTAGCTTTAAATATTTAGCTTCATCTCCTTGCCAGACGTCTGAAGTTTCAACGCTTTGCGCTACATTGTACCCGCTAGCATCAAAAATCATTATCTCTGAAATAATGCCTTGGCTCTGTTGCTGAATGTCAATCAGATGTTGGGATAATTCGTTACTCATCAGCATGTTAAAGCTGTTGTTTTTATGGTTGTGCTCATTTTGATTGCCGTCTTTTAAGGCTTGGTGCACCAGACCATTGTTCGAGAGTGGTACAAGTTTTTGTCTAGCGAATTGGTCAAGCGCTAGTTGTTCTTTTTTATCGAGCGAATAGGACACGCTTGAGCAAGCTGGAATGTAACTGTTAAACCTATCCAAAAAGCCTGTATTTTCGCTCACAAATTCATTGTTGAAATACACACCCAAAGCTGAGTACTTCAAAAACTTCGCGTTGATCTGTGAGACTCGCTCCTTAGCATAAAGTCCCGAAGCAATTTCACTGTTAAAGCTATTAATATCGAGCGCCATCACCTCAATTCGCCCTTTCAGCAAAAGATTGATTAAGTGTGCTGCATCATTGGCTCGAACGATGATATCAAAGCTAGCCTGCCCTGATAACCAAGCATCTTGTGTACTACCATGTACAACTCCTAGCATGTCAAAATTTGGCGTATCACCTGTATAGAGCCAATACCATTTTTCCAATACCAGAGGATAAGTCAAAGTTGCACTATTAGACAGCACTTGGTTGTAAGTAGAGGAGAAAAATCCATCCACACTACCCATTTTCAATGATTGACTGGCGCGCTTCCATGGTGAAAGCTTGATGCGGTAACCCATGTTCATATTTTCTAAAATGCATCTTACTGTATCGACCACGGTGCCATTCAGCTCGCCATCATCTACACTTTGATAAGGCCTCGATACTTCGGTATAGAGCTCCACAGGCTTTGCCCATACCTTTACCCAAGATAACATCACGATCAACCATATGGTCAGCAAACGCGGCATGTTAACGTTCCTCGGCTGTTTGTAGTCTAGAATCAAAGTCATAAAGATTTGGATATTCAAGGAGTTTGGCCGCTCTGTAAAGGTTAAAGGTAAAAAACCAATACCTAATAGAAGCTAGTTGACTAAATGACGTTTATCAAGATGAGGTTTCATTTAAACCAAAGACCAGACGTGAAATACAGCATTCCGCCATTGATGCGGGAGGCCTCAATGGCGAAGGTGATTAGAAGGTCAAGGAGCATGAAGTGCTACTAATAAAAGAGTCAATGAGCTATAAGCAATATAGTGGGGTTGCACTGTTGGTGCTTATCAAGTGAGCAATTTAGCAATGTCTATAAAAAGTGCCTCCAAGGCGATAGGCACTTTTTGTCTAGTCGTGTCGTTAAGCACGAGATTTTATTTCTTAAATTGGGTTGGTAGTGGTCAAACTACAACTCTGTTTCTTCCGGTTCAATCTCTTCTTGTAGTTCAAGCAGGTTAATCGCGATGGATACGAAATCGCTGTCGGTGATGATCCCCACTAAATGGCCTTTTTCAACCACAGGTAAACAGCCAACTTTATGCTTTTGCATATAAATCGCGCTCTCTTTTAGCCCTGCTTGAGGAGATACGGTCATCACACCTGTTTGCATGACTTCATACAAAGGCGTGTTCAATGTGAACGATTGATTTTCCGGAATTTGCTGTAAGCTTGATTCTTGCGCGGCCAACACATCACGGTGAGAAACAACACCAAGCAAATGTTTGTTTGCGTCGACAATCGGCACGTGACGAATATCTAGTGCTTCCATGGTGTGTTTGGCATCGGCAAGGTTATGTGAGCGTAACAAGGTGTGCGGGTTACGCGTCATCATGTCTTCGACCTTTATCATGGCGGCCTCCTGAGCTATTAGATGTACCTTTTAAATATAGTAAGTTTTGCAACTGGATATTGAGAGCTGGTTGGGTTTTTATCGCGATTTTTTCAAAACTAGCAGCGAAATATGAGCCGTGTAACGAAACTCACCAGCATGACGTTAAAACTGAGCGTGGCACTAAGCAAAAGTTCGATTTGATTACAATAATTCACATCTCTTTTCTTGCTATTGCTCCCATGCAGAATATACTAGTCGGCTGCGAAAAAACTCGTCGTCTGTTTGTGACAGAATCAGTTCGGCTTCCATCACGACATAAGTAACCACGACAAAAGATTAGTAACATGCAAGTATCAGATTTCCATTTCGAATTGCCCGATGAGCTTATTGCTCGTTACCCTCAACCTGAACGTACTGCGAGTCGTCTGCTTCAGTTAGACGGCAACAGCGGAGAACTCAAGGATGGAAATTTTACCGATGTGCTTGAACAAGTTGAGCCGGGTGACCTAGTCGTGTTCAACAACACTCGCGTTATTCCTGCGCGTATGTTTGGACGTAAAGAGTCGGGCGGTAAGCTAGAGGTACTTGTTGAGCGTGTACTGGATGAGAAGAGTATTCTTGCCCATGTTCGTTGCTCTAAATCGCCAAAACCGGGGTCAACGATTTTTATTGGTGAAAACGACGAGTATTCAGCTGAAATGGTTGCACGTCATGATGCGCTGTTCGAGCTGAAGTTCAACTCTGAGCACAACGTGCTTACGGTACTGGAAGAGATCGGCCACATGCCACTTCCTCCTTATATTGACCGCCCAGACGAAGATTCAGATAAAGAGCGTTACCAAACGGTTTATAACAAAAAGCCAGGTGCGGTTGCTGCGCCAACGGCAGGTCTGCACTTTGATGAACCTTTGCTTGAGAAAATTAAAGCCAAAGGGGCAGAGTTTGCTTACGTGACTTTGCACGTCGGTGCTGGCACCTTCCAACCGGTTAAAGTCGATAACATTAACGATCACCACATGCACGCAGAGTATGTGGAAGTGCCCCAAGAAGTGGTCGACGCAATTAACGCAGCCAAAGCGCGTGGCGGAAGAATTATTGCGGTAGGTACGACTTCAGTACGTTCGCTAGAAAGTGCCGCTCAAGATGCGTTGAAGAAGGGCACAGAGCTTGCGCCATTTTTTGGTGATACAGAGATTTTTATCTACCCAGGTTATGAATATCAGTTAGTGGATTGCTTAATCACTAATTTCCACCTGCCAGAATCGACGCTAATTATGTTAGTGAGTGCATTCGCAGGTTATGAAAATACGATGAACGCGTATAAGCACGCTGTAGAGAATAAGTACCGCTTCTTCTCGTATGGTGATTCGATGTTTATAAAAAAGAAACTAGCTACGAGTTCCTAGTCGCTCGAAACTGAAATCTAGAGACTAGAGACTAGAGACTAGAGACTAGAGACTAGAGACTAGAGACTAGAGACTTAAACAATTTACGAGTGCTAGCAGAACGCTAGGAAGCAGGGTAATCGGTTATTCTGCATCTCGCATGGAAGGCGACCACTCCTTATATACCCTAACGAATTAGGGTAGATGGCAAAATGATGACTGTTTTGCCCTGAACTTAATGTCAGACTGTTTCTCTGACAACCGGAGGCTTCGTGAAGTTAAAATTCGATCTTAAGAAAAAAGACGGTGTTGCACGTCGTGGTCAAGTGACCTTCGAACGTGGCACAGTTCAAACACCGGCATTCATGCCAGTAGGTACCTACGGTACTGTTAAAGGTATGACACCAGAAGAAGTAAAAGGCACGGGTGCTGAAATTCTTCTCGGTAACACTTTCCACCTATGGCTACGCCCAGGCCAGGAAGTGATGAAAATGCACGGTGATCTGCACGATTTTATGAACTGGCAAGGTCCGATCCTTACTGATTCAGGCGGTTTCCAAGTATTCAGCCTAGGTAAGATGCGTACCATCACAGAGCAAGGGGTGCATTTCCGTAACCCTGTGAACGGTGACAAGATTTTCATGGACGCGGAAAAGTCGATGGAAATTCAGAAAGACCTTGGTTCAGACATCGTTATGATCTTCGACGAGTGTACGCCATACCCAGCCACTCACGACGAAGCGAAGAAGTCGATGGAGATGTCGCTACGTTGGGCACAGCGTTCACGTGATCACTTTGATAAGCTAGATAACCCGAACAACCTATTTGGTATTGTTCAAGGTGGTGTTTACGAAGATCTGCGCGATGTATCGGTGAAAGGTCTGACTGATATCGGTTTTGACGGTTATGCAGTCGGTGGCCTAGCAGTAGGTGAGCCGAAAGAAGATATGCATCGTATTCTTGAGCATACATGTCCGCAACTACCTGAAGACAAGCCTCGCTACCTAATGGGAGTAGGTAAACCAGAAGACCTAGTTGAAGGTGTTCGCCGAGGTATCGACATGTTTGACTGTGTAATGCCAACGCGTAATGCGCGTAATGGTCACCTATTTGTGACTGGCGGTGTGATCAAGATCCGTAATGCGAAACACAAAACAGATACAACTGCGCTAGATCCGCACTGTGACTGTTACACTTGTCAGAACTACTCTAAGTCGTACCTTCACCACCTAGAGCGTTGTAACGAAATCTTAGGTGCGCGTCTAAATACGATTCACAACCTACGTTACTACCAGCGCTTGATGGAAAGCATCCGTAACGCGATTGATGAAGATCGTTTTGACGAGTTCGTGCAAGAGTTCTATGAGCGTCGTGGCCGTGAAGTACCGCCACTAGCGAAAGAGCTGTAATCGACTTTAAAGAATTAAAGCCTTTGGCCGTATGCCAGAGGCTTTTGCTAATAAAGTAGGCAATCGCAGGCTTTTTTTGAGAGAGCGATCTCTATTGGTCACTCTCGGACTTGAAACTAAAATGCGAATGCCCAACTTGGATATTAATTAAAGATAATAGAGGACTTTTTTAATGTTTATTTCTCAAGCTCACGCAGCAGCAGAAGGCCCAGCTGGCGGCGGTTTTGAAATGCTAATCATGCTAGGTATGTTTGCGGTCATTTTCTACTTCATGATCTACCGTCCACAATCTAAGCGCGTAAAAGAGCACAAAAACCTAATGGCTTCCATGGGTAAAGGTGATGAAGTTCTAACTAGCGGTGGCCTTGTGGGTAAAATCACTAAAATCGCAGAAGACAACGACTACATCTCTATCGAGCTAAACACAAATAACGAAGTTTTGATCAAGAAAGATTTCGTTACTGCAGTGCTACCAAAAGGTACGCTTAAGTCACTATAAAACAGCTAGAGGATCCTCGCTGTGTTAAACCGCTATCCTTTGTGGAAGTACCTAATGGTGGTGTTCACCATCGCCGTTGCTGCATTGTATGCACTTCCAAATATCTACGGTGAAGATCCGGCTATTCAAGTTACAGGGGCGCGTGGCGCCTCTGTAGATATGTCAACGCTGGATTCTGTCACCAATGCTCTTGATAAACAGGGCTTATCTCATAAATCCATTGCTCTAGAAAATGGATCAATTCTAGTACGCTTCAACGATACTGATACTCAAATCAGTGCTCGTGATGTTATCAACGAAGCTCTCGGCAAAGACAAAATTGTTGCTCTGAACCTTGCTCCTGCAACACCAGATTGGCTTGAGTCTATTGGTGCGGCGCCAATGAAGCTTGGTCTTGACCTGCGTGGTGGTGTGCATTTCCTAATGGAAGTGGACATGGACGCAGCGATGGAGAAGCTGGTCGGTCAGCAAGAAGAAGCGTTCCGCAGCGAACTTCGTGAAGAGAAGATCCGCTACCGTTCAATCCGTCCATCGGGTAAAGAGGCGGTTGAAGTGCTACTTCGTAATGAAGAACAACTTGCCGATGCGGAGCGCCTACTTAAGCAAAATCACCCAGATATGATTTTCACTGAATCGACGTCGAATGGTCGTTTTGCTCTAGTCGCTACATTTACTGAACAGCGCTTAACTGAAATTCGTAACTACGCGGTAGAGCAGAACATTACGATTCTACGTAACCGAGTTAATGAACTGGGTGTTGCTGAGCCACTGGTTCAACGTCAAGGCGCTAGCCGCATTGTTGTTGAGCTTCCGGGTGTTCAAGACACGGCCCGTGCGAAAGAAATTCTCGGTGCGACTGCGACGTTAGAGTTCCGCGAAGTTGATTCTAAAGCTGATTTAGCAGCAGCGGCGAGCGGTCGTGCTCCTGCAGGTAGTGAAATCAAGCAAGACCGAGACGGTCGCCCTGTTGTCCTGAAGAAACGTGTGATTCTAAGCGGTTCAAGCATTACTGATGCAAGTTCAAGCGTCGATGAATATGGTCGCCCTCAAGTGAACATCTCGCTAGATAGCGAAGGTGGTAACAAGATGTCTGCGTTCTCACGCCAAAACATCGGTCAACTAATGGCGACCGTGTTTGCTGAGTACAAAGATAGTGGCCGTAAGACCCCTGAAGGCAAAGTGATTCTTTCTAAGCATGAAGAGGTCATCAACCAAGCGACGATTCAATCGGCCCTTGGTCGTAACTTCCGTATTACGGGTATCGACTCTGCTGCTGAAGCGCACAACCTAGCTCTACTGCTTCGTGCTGGTGCACTTATCGCGCCGATCTCTATCGTAGAAGAGCGTACCATTGGTCCTTCAATGGGTCAGCAAAACATCGATATGGGTATCCAGGCGTGTATCTTTGGTCTCGCTGCGGTGATGTTGTTCTGTTTAGTCTACTACCGTAAATTTGGTATATTTGCCAACTGCGCGCTCATCGCCAACATCGTGCTTATCATTGGTGTAATGTCTATGATTCCGGGCGCGACAATGACATTACCAGGTATCGCAGGTATTGTATTGACCGTTGGTATGGCGGTGGATGCCAACGTACTGATCTTTGAACGTATTCGTGAAGAGCTGCGCGATGGTCGAAATCCGCAACAAGCTATCCATCAAGGTTATGCTAATGCGTTCAGTACTATTGCCGATGCAAACATCACGACATTGATTACCGCTATCATCCTATTTGCTGTCGGTACGGGTGCAATCAAAGGCTTCGCGGTGACGCTGTCTATCGGTATTCTGACTTCTATGTTCACTGCCATTGTGGGTACACGTTGTATCGTGAACCTGCTATATGGCGGCAAGCGCATTAATAAATTGTCGATCTAAGGAAGTAACATGTTTCAGATATTGAAAACAGACAAAACGATCGACTTTATGCGTTGGTCGAAGCTGGCATTTGTATTCTCAATACTAATGATTGGTGCCTCAATCTTTACGCTTTCAACCAAATGGTTGAACTGGGGTCTAGATTTTACTGGCGGTACGCTGATTGAAGTGGGTTTCGAGCAGCCTGCGAACCTTGAAGATATCCGTGGTGCACTAGAAGCGAAAGGCTTTGGCGACGCTACCGTGCAGAACTTTGGTAGTGCACGTGATGTGATGGTTCGTCTTCGCCCTCGCGATGGTGTCGGTAGTGAAACGCTAGGCAATCAGATCTTGAATGCGATCAAAGATGGCACGGGTGAAAGCGTTGAAATGCGCCGTATCGAGTTCGTTGGCCCTAACGTGGGTGACGAACTAACGGAAGCGGGTGGTTTAGCGATTCTTGTGTCTCTAATCTGTATCTTGCTATACGTTTCGGTACGTTTCGAGTGGCGCCTTGCCGCGGGTGCGGTAATGGCACTGACACACGACGTTATCATCACACTAGGTATTTTCTCGCTCCTGCAAATCGAAGTTGACCTAACGATTGTTGCAGCACTGCTTACGGTTGTGGGTTACTCGCTCAACGATACCATCGTTGTATTCGACCGTATTCGTGAGAACTTCCGTAAGATGCGTAAAGGCGAACCTGCTGAGATCATGAACAACTCTATAACACAAACACTAAGCCGTACTTTGATTACTTCGGGTACGACCTTGTTTGTAGTTATCGCGCTGTTTACACAAGGCGGCGCTATGATTCATGGCTTCGCGACAGCGCTTCTACTTGGTATTACGGTAGGTACTTACTCTTCAATCTATGTTGCTTCGGCACTGGCCTTGAAACTGGGTATTACCAAGGAACACCTCATGCCACCTCAAGTAGAAAAAGAGGGTGCAGAGTTCGAAGAGATGCCTTAAGCTACTCGCTCTAATCAAAGCCGCTGAAATTCAGCGGCTTTATTGTTTTAAGGAAGAGCAAATGATTCGTTGTATGGTACTGTTCTTTGCCATGGTAGGGTCTGTATTTGCAGCTAATACTCTAGTGCTGCCTAATGACACCAATCGCGATTTCATCGCATCGCTTCAATCTTCTTGGGCGCTATGTGATGAACAGGTTTGGTGCGCGAATGAGCTATTTTACTATCGTGATAGCTATATGGCTGAAGCGCGGTTCATCGAGCAAAAACTATCCATTCAATTGCTAGCGGAGTACTCGTCTCACCTACTTTCCGAGTTGCAGCTTAACTTACGTCGTGATGGATTCAGCTTAGTGGATGTTACTATTGCAGGGGTTAAATTTGATGTTGCCTCTGAGGTGGAAGAGTCTTCAGCAGCAGAAGCGGACAGGGCACTGATTCTATTTCTCAATAGATTTTCACTCAGTACGACTCGAACTTTGCATTGGCAAACTAAGCATTGGGATGCGCTCGTCCACAGTGACGGCGAGTTGGTTACGATTACTTTTACCCCGCTTAGTGTCGATGAGAGGTAAATCTCTAATTGAGTTTTATGTCGTTGAACAGAGCAGATTTTAGTTGAGATCTTGCTATGATGAGTAGAGATAGAACCAAGGGAAGCCAGCAATGCCACATTTACGCTTTAGAGCCGTTGAGCCGCAAACGGTTCAGACTTTGTCGAAATCACTTATCGATGAACTGCAGCCATATATGGATTGCCCGCGTGAAGATTTTACCTTTGAGTACATTTATACCACTTTCTATCATGAGGCTGAAGTCAGTTCGGCCTACCCTTTTGTCGAAGTGCTTTGGTTTGACCGAGGGCAAGAGACCCAAGATACGGTGGCGAAAGTCATTACTCATCAAGTGCGAGGCATTATCGGCGAAGATGTTGATGTGGCTGTTATTTTTACTGCGCTCGATGCGAGTAGTTATTATGACAACGGCGAACACTATTAAGTGATTTCGAGTTAGGATAAGGAGAGAAGCAATGAAGAAGATCATCTTATCCTTAATGTTGTCAGTGGTCTCTTGGGCTCACGCAACTCCGTGGGAGCAAATAGAGAAACCCTCACAACAAGCGCCGCAAGCAATTGGTAGCTATGCGAATGGTTGTCTGGCTGGTGGTTCAGCCTTGCCCTTAGAGGGGGAGGGGTATCAAGTTCTACGCAGCCAACGCGCGCGTTATTATGCTCATCCCAATGCGATCAGCTATGTGGAGACGCTGGCAGAGTTGTCCAAGCAGAAACTCAATACCAGTTTGTTGATCGGTGATATATCCCTACCGCAAGGTGGACGATTCTCTTCTGGTCACTCAAGCCATCAAACCGGGTTAGATATTGATATTTGGCTGCGCTTCGCTGACTCACCTCTCTCATCTCAGCAACTTGAGAAACCGACTCCTTTGAGTGTGGTCAACATCGAACAATATCAGTTATTTAAAAATAATTGGGACCAGCGCCATTTCGAGTTAATTAAAATGGCTGCCAGTGAACAACAGGTTGCTAGAATATTTGTCCATCCGGTGATCAAAGAGAAGCTATGCACGACAGAGCAACAGCAAGATCGAGAGTGGTTACGTAAAGTTCGCCCTTGGTGGGGACATCATTACCATATGCATGTGCGTTTGAAGTGCCCTGAGGGGAGCATTGGCTGTAAGGAGCAAGCCGAGCCTCCGCAAGGGGATGGCTGCGGCGCAGAGCTAGCAAGTTGGAAGCCGCAACCTAAACCTGCAGCGCCTAAGGCAGCCTCAAGTAAACCGAAAAAGAAACGAGTCAAAGTGATGCCTGAGCTGTGCCAACAGTTGTTGGATGCGAGTTAAAAAAACGCCGCTCAGTGAGCGGCGTTTCTAATTAGGCTAAACCTTGAATGATGACGAACTTTTCGAGTAGCTCTTCATCGGTCTCAATGTGGTTTGGGTCTGTGATGATACACTTGGTGATCGGGCACACGGACTGACACGTTGGCTTATCGTAGTGACCTTTACACTCAGTGCAGAGATCAGGATCGATCTCGAAGATAGTGTCACCCATAGTAATTGCACCGTTAGGGCATTCTGGGTCGCACATATCACAGTTGATGCACTTATCCGTGATCAGTAACGCCATGCTTATTTACCTGTCGGGTTACGGGTATCCTGACCTGAGTTTAGGTTACGCATCAACAGGCCGTATTCTAGGTCCATATCTTCAGGAACTGGAATGAATACAAAGTGGCCGTTTCCTTTTGCGTCCTCAATTTTCTCTGACTTACGGTTTTCCATCGCTTCTAGAGTGAAGATGACGTTGCCTTTCGGTGTCATTAGCTCAAGGCTGTCACCCACAACGAATTTGTTCTTCACTTCTACTTCAGCCAGATCGCCACGACGTTTGCCTGTGAATTCACCGACAAACTGCTGAGCGTCAGAAACAGAGTAACCGTAATCGTAGTTTTGGTAAGCGTCGTGAGTGTGACGACGTAGGAAACCTTCAGTGTAACCACGGTGTGCAAGGCTCTCTAGCGTACCCATTAGGTTCTCGTCAAATGGTTTACCTGCAACGGCATCATCGATGGCTTTACGGTAAACCTGAGCAGTACGCGCACAGTAGTAGAATGACTTAGTACGGCCTTCAATCTTAAGTGAGTGAACACCCATCTTAGTTAGACGCTCAACGTGCTGAACAGCGCGTAGGTCTTTAGAGTTCATGATGTAGGTGCCGTGCTCATCTTCATAAGCGGCCATTTTCTCTTCTGGGCGGTGAGCTTCAGAAAGTAGCACCACTTCGTCAGTAGGCTTGCCACGACCGATAGTGGTTTCAGGACGCTCGTCTTGAACCTCAACGGCTTGAGCTTGTGCGGGGTCGAACTTCTCTACGATGTCGCCAGTGTCGTTCTCTTTGCCTTCTTCAACTTTGTATTCCCAACGGCAAGCGTTAGTACATGTGCCTTGGTTAGGGTCACGCTTGTTGATGTAGCCAGACAGTAGGCAGCGGCCAGAGTAAGCCATACATAGCGCACCATGTACGAATACTTCGAGTTCAGTTTCAGGACAGTGCTCGCGGATCTCTTCGATCTCTTCTAGAGAAAGCTCACGAGAAACAATCACACGCTCCACGCCATTTGCCGCCCAGAACTTAACCGTTGCCCAGTTGACTGCGTTCGCCTGTACAGACAGGTGAATTGGCATTTCAGGAAACGCTTCGCGAACCATCATGATTAGACCAGGGTCAGACATGATCAGTGCGTCAGGGCCCATTTCAACAACCGGTTTAAGGTCGCGGATAAAGGTTTTCAGCTTAGAATTGTGCGGTTGAATGTTACAGACCACGTAAAGCTTTTTGCCTTGGGCATGAGCTTCGTCGATACCAATCTTTAGGTTTTCGTGGTTGAACTCGTTGTTACGTACGCGAAGGCTGTAACGAGGCTGGCCCGCGTATACTGCGTCTGCGCCGTAGGCAAATGCGTAACGCATGTTTTTAAGGCTACCTGCCGGTGACAGTAGCTCTGGTACGAATGCTTTCTCAGTCATGTTTTATTCTCTTAGTCTGATCTCAAGTCAGGGCTATTCCACCTGATGGAATAGGGGCGCAAATTTTACGTTAAAATGTGACTTGTGACCAGAGAAGAGTTTGAACAAGAAATGTTCATTGCGTTTTGTGTCGGCATAAGAACGGTATTTCTTAAGCAAAACTTACTTTCTATGTGTAGAGGATGGGCTCAGTGAAAATGTATGGATTAGTACGACAGGTGTTTTGCGTAGAAATATTGCTCGTGTGCGGAGCTGTGAGGTAGTAGCCAATTTCAAAGACGCCGTAAATAATTCCCTGTAGGCTTCTCTTTGCCTTGCATGGCAAACAGACTTTGAAATCCACCACTGCCTGTACTATTTCACTCTAGGTTCAATTAAGCGTTAGGGTGAGGTAGGCCGCCCAAGCATTCGTAGAGATTTGGTAACAATGCGCTTAGCTCGCCACACATGAGTGAGAAGTCTGCATCAAAACGAGCCGCCTGATCTTCGCGTGGAATATCGTCGTTTTGATCTTTTAGCTCATCTGAGAACTTAAGACGTTTGATGCTACCATCTTCAGCTAAGATGAACTCGATACGCTCTTGCCACCAAACAGCCAGTTTAGTGACGAGTTTGTCGGCTTCAATGTGGCTACGAATTTCGTCTGCGGTCAGTTCTTGCTTCTTACAACGGATCACACCACCTTCTTCTAGTACTGACTTTAGCTCTGCTTCATCAAGCATTTGAATGCCTGCAGGTGTTTCGCCCGTTTTCACCCACTCTGTAAGTGTCGTTTCGATAGGTTTCTCTGGAATAGCAGGAACAACCGGTAGGCTACCCATTGTTTTGCGTAGTAGTGCTAGCACATCTTCTGCTTTTTTCGAGCTGCTTGCATCAACCAGGATGAAGCCCTCTTTTGGCAGAATCAGTACGTATGTGTGGCTGCTGCGGCTAAATGCGCGAGGTAACAGGTCCATCACGATATCGTCTTTAAGGTTGTCTTTCTCTTTCTTCTTCAGAGGACGACCTTCTTCTGCTTCCATCGCTTCAACTTTGGCATTCAATGATTCTTTAATCACTGACACAGGCAGCATTTTCTCTTCTTTTTTCGCACAAACTAGAATGCGGTTCTCTGATACGTGAGTCATCATGTCACCATGTTTACCCATCGCCGTAACCCAGCCAAACTTTTGCTTATCTTGGCTGCCACATGGAGTAAAACGAAACTCAGCCAGTTGTTTTTCGAGTTGGTCAGCGTTGAATTCGATTTCACGATTAAAGCGATAAACCAGACAATTTTTAAACCACATATTCTTTCTCTGTAACTTTATTTGAGGGACTAATCATAAAGACTTTTATCTCGCTTGTCTTACTGCAAACACGCAATAGTGGGATGAAAGTTATATGAAAATTTGTTTTCAAAGGTCACAAAAGTGTCATAATTGCTAGTGATAATGCTTAACGTTGCACAAGGGTCGATTACCCTAGATAACTTAACTCAAATAAGGTTATTAGATTATGTCTAGAAGGATTCTGGTAGTTGAAGATGAAGCACCAATTCGTGAAATGTTGTGCTTTGTCCTCGAGCAGAAAGGTTACCAAGTCGTGGAAGCAGAGGATTATGATAGCGCGGTAACGAAGTTGGCTGAACCTTTCCCAGATCTAGTGCTACTCGACTGGATGTTACCAGGTGGTAGTGGCATTAACTTTATCAAGCATATGAAACGTGAAGAACTGACGCGCAATATTCCTGTTGTGATGTTAACTGCGCGTGGTGAGGAAGAAGATAAAGTACGCGGCCTTGAAGTTGGCGCAGATGATTACATTACTAAACCATTCTCACCGAAAGAGTTAGTTGCACGCCTTAAGGCAGTCATTCGTCGTGTAACGCCAACGGCTTTGGAAGACGTAATTAATGTTCAGGGACTAAAATTAGACCCTGTCTCTCACCGAGTAACAGCAAATGACGATGCCTTGGATATGGGGCCAACCGAGTTCAAAATGCTGCACTTCTTCATGACTCACCAAGAACGTGTTTATAGCCGAGAGCAGTTGCTGAATAACGTGTGGGGCACTAACGTATATGTAGAAGACCGCACGGTTGATGTTCATATTCGTCGTCTGCGTAAAGCGCTGGAAGCGGCAGGTCACGACAAGTTGATTCAGACTGTGCGTGGTGCGGGTTATCGATTCTCGACCAAAGCATAATAGCAATACCATTCGGAGAGGTAAGTGGTAGAACGGTTAACATGGAAGAAGCTAACTTGGGAGTTGGTCTTCTTCTACACCCCTTGGGTGATTGTAGGATGGATTTTTGGATATATGCCGTGGTTGCTGTTAGTGGCCACGGTTTTGCAGCTTGTATGGCACCTGCATAATCAAATGCGTTTGTCAGCTTGGTTATGGGATGAGAAACGTCTTACTCCGCCATCTGGCAGCGGCAACTGGGAGTCGCTATTTAACGGTATTTACCGCTTGCAGCAGCGCCAACGCAAAAAGCGTAAAGAGCTCACTAACCTGATTCGTCGCTTCCGTAACGGTGCGGAATCGCTTCCTGATGCCGTGGTGGTATTTAGAGGTGAAGGCAATATCGTTTGGTGCAATAAGCTTGCTCAGCACCTACTCGGTTTTAAATGGCCGGACGATTCAGGCCAGCCGATCTCTAACCTGTTACGCAGCCCAGATTTTATCAAGTACCTCAATAAACAAGATTTTTCTGAGCCCCTAGAAATGCGTTCGCCATTGAATGTAGAGCGTCTATTAGAGCTACGTATTGTGCCTTATACCGAAGGTGAGCATTTGATGGTGGTTCGTGATGTGTCTCAGCTTAAACAGCTCGAGGGTATGCGTCGTAATTTCTTCGCCAACGTTTCTCATGAGTTACGAACGCCGATGACGGTTTTGCAAGGTTATTTGGAAATGACCGAGGACCCGGACATGGTGGTTGGCCCTATGTGGCCGAAGGCGCATGGCGTGATGACCGAGCAGCTTCAGCGTATGAATAGCTTGGTCAACCAACTGCTGACATTGTCTAAGATTGAAGCCGCTCCTATGCATGAGCTAGAAGAAGTGGTCAATGTTCCTGCGATGTTAGATGTACTTGCCAAAGAGGCCGCGAGTTTGAGTGGCGACAATGAACACAAGCTTTCGTTTGATGTTGATAGTAATTTGCGCGTTCTAGGCGATGACGATCAATTGCGTAGCGCTATTTCTAACTTGGTGTATAACGCGGTTAAATACACTCCCCCGGGGGCGAATATCCATGTTAAATGGTATCGTTCACATCAAGGTGCTCATCTGGAAGTTGAAGATAGTGGTGATGGTATTGAGCCGCAGCACTTACATAGACTGACAGAGCGATTCTATCGTGTTGATAAAGCGCGCTCGCGCGATACTGGCGGCAGCGGGCTGGGATTAGCGATCGTAAAACACGCGTTGACTCACCATGATTCTCATTTGGAAATCCACAGTGAAGTGGGCGTCGGTAGTAAGTTCTCTTTCATCCTACCACCAAGGTTGGTAGTCAGTTGATGCGTGGTGTTGTCTCATTAATCACATTAGCGCTGTGCTTATCAACGTCGGCTTTGCAAGCAGCAGAACTTCCTGACTACGATAAAGTCTCTGGCCTTTCCGGTTCGTTAACGACGGTGGGCTCTGACACCTTGGCTGGGATGACAACCTTATGGGTAGAGGAATTTCAGCAGCTCTATCCGAGTGTCAACGGTCAGGTGCAAGCGTCAGGGTCTTCTACGGCTCCGCCTGCGTTGACTGAACGTACAGCACAGTTTGGCCCTATGAGTCGTCCGATGCGTAATCGAGAGATTGAAGCGTTTGAGCGGGCACATGGTTATAAACCCACCGAGTTAAGAATAGCCATTGATGCGATTGGGATTTTTGTTCATCGAGATAACCCGATCAAAGGGCTCAACTTCAATCAATTGGATAGCATTTTTTCCGCTACCTTGCGTTGTGGTTCTACCGAGCATATCAGTACTTGGGCTGAGCTTGGTTTAGACTACCAGTGGGCAAAACGTGGCATGCAGATGTTTGGTCGAAACTCGGTATCTGGAACTTACGGCTATTTCAAAAAGAATGCGCTGTGTGGGGGGGATTTTAAAAACAACGTCAATGAGCAGCCAGGCTCTGCGTCTGTGGTTCAGTCTGTAAGCTCGGCGATTAACACCATTGGATATTCTGGTGTTGGTTATCGAGTGTCGGGAGTGAAGTTGCTACCGATTGCCAAACATGGTCAGGATTATATCCAAGCGAGCCAAGAGAACATCTTATCAGGCAAGTACCCACTATCACGCTACCTATATG
>NZ_JATABG010000031.1:0-17975 GCF_036533755.1 Vibrio sp. M260118
AGATACGAGATACGAGATACGAGATACGAGATACGAGATACGAGATACGAGATTATTTTATCCGTTAGAGAACAAATACGGTCAACGACTTTTTGATAAGTAGTACCTACATCTCGCAGGGCGAAGCCCGTTCCCGATTCTCGCGGGCGCAACCCGATCTAGTAGCGAAGCGTTCCAGATTTCCGAAATGCAAAAAAGCCCTAGTCTTTCGACTAGGGCTTTAATAGTGGTCGGTGAAGAGGGATTCGAACCCCCGACCCTCTGGTCCCAAACCAGATGCGCTACCAAGCTGCGCTATTCACCGACGAATGTTTTGTCCCGATGTTCATCCGGACAGGAAACCGAAGTTACCTTAATAATGGGGTGGCTAACGGGACTTGAACCCGCGACAACTGGAATCACAATCCAGGGCTCTACCAACTGAGCTATAGCCACCACTATAATTTTTACCGATAAACCTTTAGGCGAATGGCACGCCCGAAAGGATTCGAACCTTCGACCTTTGGCTCCGGAGGCCAACGCTCTATCCAACTGAGCTACGGGCGCATGCCCTATCGGCGGAGTGGAATAATACGTATATCACACTATGTCGTCTAGTACTTTTTCAACTTTTTTTATCGTTTGGCGCCTTTTTGGGCAAATAAAGTGTGATAAACCCCTACTTCCGATTAGATACCTCCCCTAAAGCAGTTAACTTGTTGTTTATTGCAACAAGTTAACAGGATATAATCACCCATTATTTACATTGATTTAACAGCTCGTGCTGATTTATCGCAACACATGCTTGTTGATCAAGCCCCACTCTAATAAATAGGTAAGCACGCACTTACCCTCAGGAATGTAAAGTGAGTTTAATGGATATGTCTCGAAAAATGCTAACCGCTTTGGTCGCTGCGATCACTTTTTCTAGCGCCACTTTTGCAGCAAATATTAGCCAAGAAGAATATGATGCAATCGCAGAACGTATTAAGCCTGTCGGTGACGTTTACCTAGCCGGTGCTGAACCAGTGAAAGCTGAACCAACCGGTCCGCGCGATGGTGCGACTGTATATGGTACCTTCTGTATCGCCTGTCACGCTTCTGGTGTGAGCGGCGCACCTAAAACAGGTAATGCTGATGATTGGGCTCCGCGTATTGCACAAGGACATGATGTCCTAAACGACCACGCAATCAATGGCTTCAACGCCATGCCAGCGAGAGGCACTTGTATGGACTGTTCTGATGACGAGGTTATCGCGGCCATCGATCACATGATTGAAGGTCTATAAGTTCCCTCTATATATAGATAGGAAAAAGGCTTGGTAATTACCAAGCCTTTTTTGTATCCGTCTATTTTATTGCTAACCACTACTTCTTATTGAACATGGATCGTAAGTTAGCGATATGAGCCTGCCCTTTCGCCATGCGTTCTTCTTGGGTTACTGGCTTTTTCGTCTGCTCCCACTCGACATCATCAAAAGGTAGCTCATCTAGAAAACGACTTTGTGTCGGTTTAATCAACTCACCAAACTGACGACGCTCTTTACACATAGTAAATGTCAGCTCGCGCTGCGCACGGGTAATACCTACATACATAAGGCGGCGTTCTTCTTCAACATTATCTTCGTCAATGCTGGTTTGGTGAGGCAAGATACCCTCTTCTGAACCGATCAAATAGACGTAAGGAAACTCCAAACCTTTAGAGGCGTGCAAAGTCATAAGTTGAACCGCATCACTGTCATCATCTTCTTCTCCACGTTCCATCATGTCGCGAAGAGTTAGGCGTTGAACCACCTCTTTTAAACTCTTCTCTTCTTGGTCATAGTTATCCCCCTCTAGGTCAGCCACAATCCAAGAGTAGAGATCGGACACGTTCTTCATTCGCATCTCTGCTGCTTTTGGGCTTGAAGAGGTTTCGTATAGCCAGTCTTCGTAATTGATATCACGGACTAATGAGCGTACCGCTTCCACCGTATCCCCGCGCTCACCTTGATCGGCAATTTTCACTAGCCAAGAGGTAAACTGACGCAAATTCTCTAGCCCTCGACCAGTCAACGATTGCTCTAGCCCAAGCTCAAAACTTGCTTCAAATAGACTTTTGCCACGCATATTGGCGTAACTGCCTAATTTTTCTAATGTTACTGGACCTATTTCGCGCCTTGGCGTGTTCACAATACGTAAAAACGCGTTGTCATCATCCGGATTAACTAACACCTTCAAGTAAGCCATGATGTCTTTGATCTCAGCACGGGCGAAGAACGAGGTGCCGCCAGATAGCTTATACGGCACCCGGTTTTGCATCAGAGACTTTTCAATCAAACGCGACTGGTGATTACCTCGATATAAGATCGCATAGTCTTTGTAGTCAGTTCGATTAAGAAATTTATGGGCGATCAATTCACCAGTGACTCGCTCAGCTTCATGCTCCTCATTCTTAGCCATGAGAACTTTGAGCTTTTCACCATCAGGAATTTCTGAAAACAGTGACTTCTCATAGACATGAGGGTTGTTGGCAATAAGAATGTTAGCGGCTCGAAGGATGCGACTGGTTGAACGGTAGTTTTGTTCAAGCTTAATAAGACGGAGATTGGGATAATCTTCACCCAGCAGTACCAAGTTTTGTGGCTTAGCTCCACGCCAAGAGTAGATGGATTGGTCGTCATCGCCAACCACGGTTAGGCGCCCACGCTCTCCCACGATCAACTTAACTAAATCGTACTGGCTGGTGTTGGTATCTTGGTATTCATCAACAAGGAGGTAGCGGATACGACTCTGCCAACGTTGACGTACCTCTTGGTTGCTACGCAGCAATTGTACAGGAAGAGAGATGAGGTCATCAAAATCCAACGCGTTATAAGCTTTCATCTGTTTTTGGTACATCTCAAAGCAGAAAGCAAATAACTGTTGCTGCTCACCTTGCGCTTGCGCTTTAGCTTGTTCAGGCGTCAGCATGTCGTTTTTCCAGTTGGAGATGGTGCTCAACAACTGGCGTAAAAGGTCTTTGTCGCCATCAAGCTGCTGTTCGGTCAGCTCTTTAAGTAGTGCCATTTGGTCTTGGTCATCAAAGAGAGAGAAGCCCGACTTTAACCCAAGTGCTTTGTACTCTCGCTTAATGATGTTCAAACCTAGGGTATGAAAGGTCGACACCATCAATCCTTTGGCCTCATTTTTACCTAATGTCTGGCCAACGCGCTCTTTCATCTCTCGCGCTGCTTTATTAGTAAAGGTCACCGCAGCGATATTTCGTGCTTTGTAGCCACACTGCTGCACCAAATAAGCGATCTTATTCGTAATAACACGAGTTTTACCTGAACCTGCTCCCGCAAGTACCAAGCATGGACCAGATACATACTTAACGGCTTCATCTTGATTGGGGTTCAGCTTCATGTTTGTCTCAGAAATTTAAAAAAGGTGGCGCATATAATAATAGTGCAATGGCCAGATTGCTATGTTTATACCCAACTGCAGACAACCAAAATATCTATCAATCGTTATGATTAATAAACTTTCATCAATCCAATCATTGAAAGTTTCGTTTTTAATGACATACTAGGCTACAATGAATGAACGTTCATTCATTACTTATAACGGTCACTGTCTGGTTCTGACTTTATGATAGATAAAAGACAAAAAATCATAGATGCCGCTGAGAAGCTTATTGCCGAATCGGGGTTTCACGGTCTGTCTATGCACAAGATCGCTAGGGAAGCTGGGGTCGCGGCAGGCACCATCTACCGCTACTTCTCAGACAAAGAAGATTTGTTGCTACAAGTTCGCTTAGCCGTCGTAGAACGCAACGCAGGTCTTATTCAGCAAGGCGTTGACGACTCGATGAATCTAAAAGAACGATTTCGCAAAATGTGGCTTAACATTTTCGAGCTTTCAGGGTCTAACATCATCAATCTAAAGAATCGAGCTCAATACGACTCTTTGCCGTGCGTTCGAAGCCATGAAACCAAAGAGATTGAGCGCAAGATGTTTTATAAACTCGATCGACTCTTTACTGAAGGACGAGAGCAAGGCGTGTTTAAACCCTTAGAAAACTCAGTGTTAGCTGCGCTTAGTTTAGAAGTCAGCGCCACCCTGGCACGCAAACAAGCCCTTGGATATTACCAACTTGACGAGAACGCCATAGAATCAGCTATCGAAGCGAGTTGGGATGCAATTATCACACACTAATTTGGAGTTCTAATCAGAATGAAAAAGTGGACTTTCTTTATGTTACTTATCGCTATTTTGCTATTCGGCAGTGTGATAGGTTTCAATCTATTTAAACAGCAAAAGATTGCTGAATACATGGCTAATCGTCCTGAACCAGAGTTCCCGGTTACCGTCACAGAAGTCAGTCCTGTGGACTGGGTTCCTGTTATTGAAGCGATTGGCTTTATCGAGCCAAACCAAGGCGTTACTATTGCAAACGAAACCAGTGGTGTGATTGATAAAATTGCTTTTGAGTCAGGCACACAAGTCGAAGAAGGACAGCCTCTAGTCTTACTTGACTCTGAGGTTGAGAAAGCAAACCTCAAGAGTACCCAAGCTAAACTGCCAGCCTCGGAAGCCAAATACAAACGCTACCAAGGCCTGTACAAAAAAGGCTCTATTTCTAAAGAAGCATACGATGAAGCAGAAGCTAACTACTTCTCGCTTAAAGCCGATATCGAGAGCTTGAAAGCGTCAATTGACCGCCGTGAAATCAAAGCACCATTTGCCGGTGTGATTGGTATCCGCAACGTTTATCTCGGTCAGTACCTTCAAGCGGGTACCGATATTGTTCGCCTTGAAGACACGAGTGTAATGCGTTTACGTTTCACCGTTCCTCAAACCGACATTTCACGCATCACGCTTAATCAAGAAGTCGATATCTTTGTTGACGCTTATCCTGAAAAGCCATTCAAAGGGTCTATCGCCGCTATCGAACCTGCGGTAAACATTCAGAGTGGCCTAATTCAGGTACAAGCAGATATCCCAAACAGCGACGGCAAACTACGCAGCGGTATGTTTGCGCGTGCCAACATCATTCTGCCTAAGCTTGAGAATCAAGTAACACTGCCGCAAACAGCGATCACTTTCACTCTATACGGTGATAACGTCTACATAGTCACTGAAGAAGATGGTGAGAAACGCGTTAAACAGCAAGTGGTTAAAGTTGGCGAACGCACTAAAGATATTGCTCATATCTTAGAAGGTGTTAAAGCCGGCGACGTCGTTGTCACTTCTGGGCAAGTGCGTTTAAGTAACCATGCTAAAGTTCGTGTAGTAGAAAGCGATGCGACTACTCCACCAGCTGAAACACCAATGCTGTAACTGGAGGCCTCATGCGCTTTACTGATGTTTTTATTAAACGTCCAGTTTTAGCGGTATCGATCAGTTTCTTAATCGCCCTGCTTGGCCTACAAGCGGTGTTTAAGATGCAGGTTCGTGAATACCCTGAAATGACGAATACGGTGGTAACGGTTTCAACCAGTTACTACGGTGCAAGTGCTGACCTTATCCAAGGCTTCATTACTCAACCTTTGGAACAAGCGGTCGCACAGGCAGACAACATTGACTATATGACTTCATCATCGGTGTTGGGTAAATCCACCATAACCGTAAACATGAAGCTAAACACCGATCCCAATGCGGCACTGTCAGATATTTTGGCTAAAACTAACTCTGTTCGCTCTCAACTTCCTAAAGAAGCGGAAGACCCAACAGTCACTATGTCTACCGGCTCGACAACGGCGGTACTTTATATTGGTTTCACCAGTGATGAGTTGTCATCAAGCCAAATTACCGATTACCTTGAGCGTGTAATCAATCCTCAGCTATTTACTGTCAACGGTGTTTCTAAAGTTGATCTTTACGGTGGTATGAAATACGCACTGCGCATCTGGCTAGATCCGGCAAAAATGGCAGCGCTAAACTTAACCGCTACGGACGTAATGAACGTACTGAATGCCAACAACTACCAGTCAGCAACTGGCCAAGCAGTGGGTGAGTTCGTACTTTACAATGGTAGCGCGGATACTCAGGTATCCAACGTTGACGAGCTATCAAACCTTGTAGTCAGCACTGACGAAGGTAACGTTACTCGCCTAAGTGACATTGCGAAAGTGACGCTAGAGAAGAGCCATGACGTTTACCGTGCTAGTGCCAACGGTCAAGAAGCTGTAGTTGCTGCCATCAACGCGGCGCCAAGTGCTAACCCGATTAACATTGCTGCAGATGTACTGGAACTACTGCCTCAGCTAGAGCGTAACCTACCAAGTACCATCAAGATGAACGTGATGTACGACTCAACGATCGCAATCAACGAGTCTATCAACGAAGTTATCAAGACGATTGCTGAAGCGGCGTTAATAGTACTGGTGGTTATCACCTTGTTCCTCGGTTCATTCCGCGCGGTACTTATCCCAATTATAACAATCCCACTGTCATTGATCGGTGTGGCGATGGTCATGCAAGCGATGGGCTTCTCATGGAACCTGATGACACTACTCGCCATGGTACTTGCCATCGGCCTGGTAGTCGATGATGCGATCGTTGTTCTTGAAAACGTTGACCGTCACATCAAACTCGGTGAATCACCATTCCGAGCCGCAATTATTGGTACCCGTGAAATCGCGGTTCCGGTTATCGCGATGACCCTGACGTTAGGTGCAGTCTATGCGCCGATCGCGCTAATGGGGGGTATTACGGGCTCGCTATTCAAAGAGTTCGCCTTGACCCTAGCAGGTTCAGTATTTGTATCCGGTATTGTCGCGCTGACCCTGTCTCCTATGATGTGTTCGAAGATGCTCAAAGAGCACCAAGAACCAAGCAAGTTTGAGCTAAAAGTTCATAGCATCCTTGATAGCATGACCAACCGCTACGAAAGCATGCTTAAAGCTGTGATGCAACATCGCCCGGTTGTAATCGCATTCGCTGTCATTGTGTTTGCTAGTCTGCCAATGTTATTTAAGTTTATCCCAAGTGAACTTGCTCCATCTGAGGATAAAGGCGTTGTGATGCTGATGGGTACTGCACCATCAAATGCAAACTTGGACTTCATGCAAAACACCATGAACGATGTCAACCAGATCCTATCTGACCAGCCTGAAGTGGCATTTGCTCAGGTATTTACTGGAGTACCAAACTCCAACCAAGCATTTGGTATTGCCTCTATGGTGCCTTGGAGTGAGCGTGAAGCCAGTCAATCCGAAGTGGCTAACCGCGTTGGTGGATTAGTATCAAACGTACCGGGAATGGCGGTAACGGCATTCCAGATGCCAGAACTACCCGGTGCTGGTTCAGGCCTACCAATTCAATTCGTTATCACCACGCCAAATGCATTTGAGAGCTTATTCTCAATTGCAACCGATGTGCTAACGGAAGTGAAATCGAGCCCAATGTTCGTCTATTCAGATCTGGATCTGAACTACGACTCGGCAACGATGAAAATCAATATCGATAAAGACAAAGCCGGTGCATACGGCGTGACCATGCAAGACATCGGTATTACGCTAAGTACCATGATGGCGGATGGCTACGTTAACCGCATCGACTTAAACGGGCGTTCATACGAGGTGATTCCTCAAGTTGAGCGTAAGTGGCGTCTAAACCCAGAGTCGATGAATAACTACTATGTACGCAGTGCAAATGGTAAAGCAGTGCCTCTTGGTAGTTTGATTACGATTGATGTCGTAGCAGAGCCTCGATCTCTACCTCACTTCAACCAGCTAAACTCAGCGACTGTTGGTGCGGTTCCTGCTCCTGGTTCAGCGATGGGTGATGCTATTGCATGGTTTGAAGATATTGCAGCGAACAAACTGCCTAACGGCTACAACCATGATTACATGGGCGAGGCGCGCCAATACGTTACAGAAGGTAGCGCTCTTTATGCCACCTTTGGTTTGGCACTAGCGATCATCTTCTTAGTGTTGGCAATCCAGTTTGAATCAGTAAAAGACCCGCTAGTTATCATGGTCTCTGTACCATTGGCGATCTGTGGTGCTCTGATTGCCCTTGCATGGGGTGCGGCAACGATGAATATCTACTCTCAGGTTGGTCTGATTACCTTAGTTGGTCTTATCACCAAGCACGGTATCTTGATCTGTGAAGTTGCCAAAGAAGAGCAACTACACAACAAACTGAGCAAGATGGATGCGGTAATGGAAGCGGCAAAAGTTCGTCTACGCCCTATCCTAATGACGACCGCTGCGATGATTGCTGGTTTGATCCCGCTGATGTACGCCACTGGCGCAGGTGCAGCTCAGCGCTTTAGTATCGGTATTGTTATCGTTGCAGGTCTTGCGATTGGTACTATCTTTACTCTGTTCGTGCTGCCTGTGATTTACAGTTACCTAGCAGAGAAACACAAGCCTCTACCCGTGTTTGTCGAAGATAAAGACTTAGAAAAGCTAGCGCGTATCGATGAAGCGAAAGCGGCTCATCGTGAACTAGCAGACAACAAGTAATTTGCTTTTATTACCAAAGGCCACTTCGGTGGCCTTTTTTGTACCTGCGATTTGGCAAGACGCTTCGAATTTTTACCATCGAAGTAGCGACTTTCACGGTTCAATTAAATAGAATAACGACAAATTGAAAGGAGTTTTAGTCGCATGTTTGACCCAAAGAAACTAGAGCAAATTGCTAAGCAAATTCATGACTCTATGCCAGCACCAGTAAAAGAGCTCGGCGCAGATGTTGATCAAAAAGTTCGCCAAGTCATCCAAGGCCAACTGAACAAGCTCGACGTAGTCAGCCGTGAAGAGTTTGATGTTCAAACTCAAGTCCTACTACGTACACGCCAAAAGCTGACTGAGATGGAAAAGAAACTAGCCGATGTCGAAGAGAAGCTAGCGGACAAGTAAGCAAGAAGTGAAATAGAACGAGGGGCTGACGTTACGCGTCGGCCCTTTTTGTTGGTGAACGCTTTGCTACGGAGTTGGGATGCGCGAAAGGACTTCGTCCTACGGAGAGCTAAAGTTCCCATTAATCATCCATTGACTCAAATCCAGTTTTCCACCAGCGCAGCGTTCCCGTTTTTCATAGGGCGAAGCCCGTTCCAAGCGCCAATCGCAAAACAAAAAGGCTTGGTCAACGGTGACCAAGCCTTTTAATTAGATGTTGTGTTTTATTTTGTATTTATCACCCCAGTCTGCCTGGAGTTTTTCAATTAACCACCAACGGCAATTCTTTTCATATCACTCATGTATGAGCGTAGCTCTTCACCGATGTACTCTACTGGGTGGTTACGAATCGCATCGTTAACTGCGATTAGCGTCGCGTTATCTACTTGGTTCGACGGCTCGCCTAAACCTTTACCGATTACGTCTGTGCCTACTGATGGCATGAACTTCTCACGTAGTAGCGGAGTTGCTACGTTAGCGAATAGGTAGTTACCGTATTCCGCTGTATCTGAGATTACTACGTTCATTTCGTATAGGCGCTTGCGAGCAACTGTGTTTGCGATTAGCGGTAGCTCGTGTAGTGACTCATAGTAAGCAGACTCATCAATGATGCCTGATGCTGTCATTGCTTCGAATGCTAGCTCAACACCTGCACGAACCATTGCCACTAGAAGGATACCGTTGTCGAAGTACTCTTGCTCAGGGATTTCTACATCGCCCGCTGGGTAGTTTTCGAATGCGGTTTCGCCTGTCTCTTCACGCCAGCCTAGTAGGTTTGCGTCGTCGTTTGCCCAGTCAGCCATCATAGTGCTTGAGAACTCACCAGTGATGATGTCATCCATGTGCTTGTTGTAAAGCGGACGCATTAGCTCTTTTAGCTCTTCAGAAAGCTCAAATGCTTTTACTTTAGCTGGGTTTGATAGACGGTCCATCATGTGCGTGATGCCACCAAACTTCAGTGCTTCAGTGATCGTTTCCCAACCGTATTGTAGAAGCTTACCTGCGTAGCTTGGGTCGATACCTTCAGCAACCATCTTCTCGTAAGAAACGATAGAACCTGCTTGTAGCATGCCACATAGGATAGTTTGCTCACCCATTAGGTCAGATTTAACTTCTGCAACGAATGAAGACTCTAGACAGCCCGCGCGGTGACCACCTGTACCTGCAGCCCATGCTTTCGCGATATCCCAGCCTTCACCTTTTGGATCGTTCTCTGGGTGAACAGCGATAAGTGTTGGAACACCGAAACCACGCTTGTACTCTTCACGTACTTCAGTACCTGGACACTTAGGCGCCACCATAACAACCGTTAGGTCTTTACGGATTTGCATACCTTCTTCAACAACGTTGAAACCGTGTGAATAACCTAGTGCAGCACCCTCTTTCATTAGCGGCATGACTGTTTCTACTACGTTAGTGTGCTGCTTATCTGGCGTAAGGTTGATGACTAGGTCTGCTTCAGGAATTAGCGTTTCGTAGCTTGCTACTTCAAAACCATTCTCTTTTGCGTTCTTGTAAGATTGACGCTGCTCATCAATCGCAGCCTGACGTAGAGCGTAAGCTACGTTTAGACCAGAATCGCGCATATTTAAGCCTTGGTTTAAGCCTTGAGCACCACAACCAACGATGACCACTTTCTTACCTTTTAGGTAATCAGCTTCAGTTGCAAACTCGCTGCGGTCCATGAAACGGCAACGACCTAGTTGGTCTAGCTGCTCGCGTAGGTTCAAAGTGTTGAAATAGTTAGCCATCGGGGCGCTCCTTTGTAGAATTTTTCCATTGAGGTCGGTCGCTTGTGGACCGAATGAGTTCATACTAAAACAGGTATTTCATTGCTTAAAGTGATATATTCACAATTAGTAATTGCAAATAATGCAACATGGAAGTGACCGTTTAATGAACATAAAATGCCTGCAGTTGTTTATCCACTTGTGCGACAGTAAAAGCTTCGCCAAAACGGCTTCAGCAATGCACATAAGCCCGTCAGCATTAAGCCGACAAATTCAAAAACTTGAGAGCGATACGGGTCAGGTGCTATTTGTGCGTGACAACCGCAGTGTTGAGCTAACCCCTGCGGCGAAAAAGCTCCTCCCCGTAGCATTAAATATTCTTGGCGAGTGGCAAAACTACAATGCGCAGCTAAAAGGCCACGAAGAAGAACTTAAGGGTGAGATTCGCCTGTTTTGCTCAGTTACAGCAAGCTATAGTCATCTGCCAGAACTGCTGTCAGAATTTCGCCTTAAGCACCCTTTTATCGAGTTTAAGCTCTCTACTGGCGACCCAGCCCAAGCGATTGACAAGGTACTGAGTGATGAAGCCGATATTGCGATATCAGCTCAGCCAGAACAGCTTCCGGCTCGGATTGAGTTTGAAACCATCAGTGAGATACCACTTTCTGTCATTGCCCCTATTGGCGTGAGCAACTTTGCTAAAGAGCTACAAAAAGATAAGCCTGATTGGTCTGCCATTCCGTTTATTGTCCCAGAGTCAGGTACCGCCCGAGAGCGTGCCAATACATGGTTTAAGGCGATGAAGATTAAACCGAACATCTACGCTCAGGTATCCGGTCATGAGGCAATAGTCAGCATGGTCGCGCTAGGTTGTGGAGTTGGTATTGCACCTGATGTGGTCATTAACAACAGCCCGGTGAAAGAGAAGATAGAGCGTTTGAAGGTTGCTTCTATTAAGCCTTTCAAGCTCGGGGTTTGCTGCAAGCGCTCACAGTTAGACAATCCATTGGTCAACGCGCTTTGGAAGATGGCCAACGACACCTACATCGCCCCATAATCTAAGCCTTTGAAAGCAAAAAGCCACCGCTTTTTCCGATAAAGAAAGGCGGTGGCTTTCGATATATCCAATTTTCAAACCAAGCCGTCATTTCCGAGAAGGAGGAACGACTGAGTTGGAAATCTCGATTTAGGTTATGAGATTCCCGACTACACGACTTCGTCGCTATCGGGAATGACGTATGACTCGAAACAACGACGCTGTGGTTTCAAATATGACGAAAACTTAAATGACCCGGGAGAACTGCTGTTGACGCGCCTTTGCCCTTAAATACTTATCAAAACACATACAGATGTTTCGAATCAGTAAGCGGCCACGTAAGGTCACGCGGATCTCTTTATCATCCACTTCCACCAACTGATCGTTGACGAAGGTCTGCAGCAACTGTAAATCTTCTTTAAAGTAGTCATTAAACTTAACTTTAAACTCAGCTTCGATCGCCGTCTTATCTAGCTTAAAATTACAAATTAGCTGTTTGATCACTTCGCGACGAAGTAAGTCATCACTATCAAGAGCAACGCCTTTCCACAATGCATGGCGCTGTTCGCTGACTTGAGCATAGTACTTCTTGAGCTCTTTTTGGTTCTGGGCGTAAGCATCGCCAATCATAGAGATAGCAGAGACACCGAAGCCAACTAAATCAGCTTCACCTTGTGTGGTATAACCTTGGAAATTACGGTGCAGAATACCATTGCGTTGAGCCACTGCGAGTTCATCATCAGGCTGGGCAAAGTGGTCCATACCGATAAATTGATACCCTGCGCCTGTCAGCGTTGCGATGGTATCTTGCAAAATCGCCATCTTCTCTTCAGCAACGGGAAGGTCTTCATCTTTAATCTTACGCTGCGCGGCAAATAGCTGTGGCATATGAGCATAGTTAAATACCGACAAACGACCTGGCTCCATCTCAAGCACTTGCTTTAAGGTCTGCGCAAAAGAGTCTTTGGTCTGCTTAGGTAGTCCGTAGATAAGATCTAGGTTTGTCGAGCGGAAACCAAGTTGCTTCGCACGCTCAACCATAGCAAAAATAAACTCTTCATCTTGCTCACGGTTAACTAGCTGCTGCACTTCTTTATTGAAGTCTTGTACACCGATACTTAGACGGTTGAAACCTTCTCCGCGCAAGTGATCTAGCATGTCGAGTTCAATTTCACGCGGGTCAACTTCGATACTAATCTCAGCATCACCTTCAAAATAAAACTCATCACGCAGAATATCCATAATGCGGCTAATCTGAGCTTTAGTTAGGAAAGTCGGCGTACCACCACCAAAATGCAGTTGAGTCACTTTGCGCCCTTGCAACAAGGCCGCGCGAGTGCGAACTTCTAGCTCAAGCACATCTAAATACTCGTCAGCTTTGTGTGCATGACGCGTAATCACCTTATTACAGCCACAGTAGTAGCAAAGCTTATGGCAGAAAGGAATATGGATGTATAGAGACAGCGGTCGCTCAGAATACTGGGTGCACGCCATATCGTAGTCTGCAACTGTAAACGCTTCATGAAACTCTAAAGCCGTTGGGTATGAGGTATAGCGAGGACCTGAATAGTTGTACTTATCAAGGATGGCTTGATCCCAGACTATTTGCTGACTTGCGACGACATGCTGCGACATGATGGTATTTCCGTTTGAGCTGTAATGGTTCGTTTGGCTCCACGAGCCATTATTATTAGCGGGCTATTTTGCCACACCTCGATATCACTAGTTGTAGGAGAGAGTAGATTTTGAGTAGTAATGCTCAGAATTGCTAGCTCGATCACTCCCTCTAAAGGGTAATCGATCGAGCTATAAAGGCAATCTAGACCATTTGAATGTTGATTTGATTGTTGAGAGGCTGAACCTTCTTTTGCAGCTTTTTCAGCTCTTCCACAATTGACTTTTGCAGACGCGACTCGGCTTTGTGACGAGCAAGGTTTTGCTTCATGCGTTCTTGCTTAGGCAAGTTTTGACGCTCTTCGCCTCGAGCCATATCTTTAACAATATGGAAAAGCTCAGATGTCGCTGGAAACTCTTGGTCGAAATCAACCCGCTCTTCACCCTGGACGTAATCCATAATGTTGTAGAGACGGATGCTGATTTCAGACAGGTCACACTGCTCTTGAATACCCGCTAGGCAAAGCGTATTTACGCTTTCAAAGATATTCGCGTTACGTTTTTCAATTGCTAGCTTTTGATGCTGCAATTGCAATTCCTTTTGCTTCTTTACTTGGAGCAGAAGGTAACCCGCATATGACGCTAGGCCAAGAATAATGACTCCGCCAGCAATGGCTAATAAGGTTACATTCATCTTGCTCAATTATCCTTTAAATTGGTTCAGGTCTAGATCTTCAAACTGAGAAAGTAGCTCATCATCTGAGTCTGCTTTCTTGCTCGCCTTTTTCTTAGCGACAGGCTGCTCTACAACTTCTTCCTCAAGCTCTTCTTCAGGTGCCTCTTCATAGATACCTAGCTGCTTCATCAAGACTTCAATACGAGCTAACTTCTCATCAACGTATTTTTGTAGACCAGCACCCAAGCTATCACCGTTGTCTAGGCGATCGAGCAATACGTTCAATTGTGCATCACTCTCTAGCATCTCGAGTTCTTTCTCTGCATTTATACGACGTTCAGCCTTGGTTGGTTTCTTCGCCGCCTCAACAATCAGAGGAATTTTCTTTTTGCTGCCTAAACGTGGATCACGCTTTTGGCCGACAGTCTGTTGTTTGCTGTCTTTTGCTTCAGAGTTACGACCGCCGGTTTTTAGACCTTTGCGCTTTTTCTCTTTTTTACGTAGACGTCCTTCAACGTCTGATTCTGTGCGGTTACGAACAACGATAACGTCGCTATTACCACCAGATCTTACTTTCTTACTACGGCTCATTACTGGGCTTTCCTCAGTAAAATTACATCATTACCAATAAATTCAAGCTTGAGCTGATCCCGCTCTGCCAAGTACTGAAACGTATTACGACTAAAGAACACCACATGGGTCTGATCGTTTTTATAGTGCCACGAGGCAAACGCTTCAACATCAATGACCATCTTGGTCATAAGACCAATCCAGCCACCTGGCTTAACTAAATTCAACCATTGCTGCCACACCTTATTCGGTTCGTAGAGGTGCTCTATAACCTCAGTAGCAGTCATAAAATCATACGACTCTTTTAACACCGCTTTATCGGGATGGTAGTAAATGTCGTATAAATTCATCGTGTGCCCCTGCTCTTGCAACATTAATGACAATGTTGGTCCAGGACCACAACCAAAATCTAACCCGTGAGAGTTAGGCTTAATTCGCTCCAACATAGGCTCTGACACTCGCGATAAAAAGCGTCGGTACCCTTGATCGCTTGGGTCATTCTCATGCAGATCGTAGTGAGCTTTCTCTGATTTTGCATCCATACGTTGGTCAGGATTAACAAAGACAAGCTCACATTGCTGACACTGCAAATACTCTCGACGTTTGTCTCGATAGTAGTGCTGAGTCTCCAAGCTTTGGCAAAGGGGGCAACTATGCATAAAGGGTGCGTTTACCTTATCCTCAAACAGGGATGCGAAACATACCAGAAAGTCGCGTTAGAGTGGAGCACTATTGTGCAAATAATCATCGCTTTTTGAAAAATAGAAATAAAAAAAGCGATAGGGTTACCTATCGCTTTCTAAATGCCTTGCGGCAAAACTGTGTTGCACTTAGTCTAGTGCACCAATATTCCATTTGTTTTTAGTGCTTTCCCTGCCAAAAGTGTTGTTTGCCACCATCCTGGTGAGTTTTGGCTTTCCTTTTACTTCCTGCTGTCTGGGCTTATCCTAAGCCTGCTCCATTTCACTGTCTTAAACCATTAGACAAGTCGACCATCCTTATCAAAGTAGGTTTCCTACCTACCCGTTTCCGTTCAGCAACTACCAAGTTTCCATTACTTGCGTCCATGGAGACTTCCTAGTCTACAATCCATTTTCAGCGTCCTGCCGATGAGTTCAATTTACTCCGATGGTGAAAATGAGCAATCCACTCAAAATAATAAATTTCACTTTTTTAACTGCCATTTTTAAACAACCTACTTTCAATAACTTACAAATTAGGCATGGAAAATAGTACCAACAAGTATGGGCGATCTCTCACAGCCAGTCAGGAAAGATCACCACAGCTTGATTCAAACCTGATGTGAGCGATCTCAAACGAAAAAGCCCAAGCAAACGCCTGGGCTTTTTCTCTACAACTTTATGCTCGAACGAATAAGTAGGGCTTAATGTAGGCCACCAACATATTTTGAAAGAGTATCGATATCGTCATCCGTGAGTTTTTTGGCAATATCGCGCATCATCTCGTTCATATCGTTGTTACGCGAACCATCACGGAATTTCTCAAGCTGAGCTTTGATGTAATCTGCATGCTGGCCAGAAATTTTCGGGAAGCCAGACAGTTCAGTACCGTCACCACGCGGACCGTGACAAGCAATACAAGCCGTTAAGCCACGCTCTGCATCACCAGCGGTGTAGAGTACTTTACCTGCATCAACAACATTCTCAGGTGTCGTATTGTGTGAAATTGGTAGCGAAGCATAGTAAGCTGCCAGGTCTTTCATATCCTGTTCTGACAAAGGCAGAGCCATGCCACTCATGACAGGATCCATACGACCTTGCTTACCATTACTTGTCATACCGAGTTTCAGGTCTCTCAGCTGCTTCTCAATATACTTAGCATGCTGACCTGCCAGTTTAGGGTACATAGCAAGTTGACTGTTGCCATCTGCTCCATGGCAGGCAACACAGGTTTGGGATTTTGCTTTACCAGCTTCGATGTTACCTTGGGCCCACACGGAGCAGCTGGCTAAAAGACTCAAGATTAGCGCTAATTTCTTCATGACATTCCATTATAATTATCAAGCTTCCGGTACCACTTGCTGTTGCCAGTCGTGATACAATAGGCGACCTTATGCCGAGCACGGTTATTTTACACAATTTCACAAAAAAGTAATCAATCGACTACACAAAGTCGAGATGGAGTTAACAGTGAGCGTAAAAATTCATTATCAAAACACGCATTTCATCACGAGTGCGCCGGATATCCGCGCCTTACCAGCAGATGAAGGTATCGAAGTTGCGTTTGCAGGGCGCTCCAATGCGGGCAAATCTAGCTCCCTAAACCGATTGACCAATCAGCGTAGTCTGGCAAAAACCAGTAAAACACCTGGCCGTACACAATTAATTAACCTTTTTAAGGTCACTGAAGGTTGTCATATCGTCGATTTACCGGGATATGGTTTTGCTCAAGTACCGCTAGAGATGAAGAAAAAGTGGCAAAAATCTTTGGGTGAATACCTACAGAAGCGCCAATGTTTAAAAGGCTTAGTGGTATTGATGGATATTCGTCACCCGATGAAAGACCTCGACCAACAACTGATTTTCTGGGCTGTAGACAGCGGCATTCCCGTTCAAGTTCTACTGACCAAAGCAGACAAGCTGAAGAGCGGTGCGCGTAAAGCACAGGTTCTAAAGATCAAAAAGGATGCGGTCGGATTTGGTGGTGATGTCAGTGTCGCTGCTTTCTCATCTTTGAAGGGTATTGGTGTCGACACACTACGCAGCAAACTTGATGAGTGGTTCGCTCCTGCCATTGCACAAGCCTCGGTCGAAGAAATTATAGAAGAAGAGACCCTAGACGACGAACAAGAGTAAGCGGATAAAGCGCTCAGTGATTCTAGCCCTGCCCTCTGCGGCGGGGCTTTTTTGTTTACGCTTGTAGGGGTAAGTAGGTAATAAGATTGGTACTAGTAGAAAATAAGAGCCCCACCATCCTGGTGGGGCAACGGGAGAGATCGTAGTTATTATTAATTATGGGTTAAGGATTATTCATCTCTCTGAGTAAATCAATAGCTTAAATAACCACCAAAACTGTCCATAACCCCCCCCCCAAAAAAAACACAAGATATTGAAAATAAACAGTATATTATTGTACAGACACGATATCCCACCAAGTTTACGTGGTTACTTTATCGACCAAAATAACCAAACTGTGATTGGTGTTTTGTTACAAAAATTCGCCAAATTACATTCAATTACTTAATGAGGTGGACGGTCAGAGAAAACAATAGCAACAAAAATAGGAGTTAGAGAGTCGTAGATTGAGTAAGGAGTTGGTCAGTTGGAAACTTTTCTTTGCCACAATAAAAAACGCCCCAGTCAAATACTGACTGGGGCGGCTGAATCAGCCTAATCCAATAACGTGAAACAAAAGGTCTGAAAGATAGAACATCTTACCTCTGTACCCTACGCAGATTAATGTACAACAATTGGTCAGAAAATAAAACCATTTTTGTAATTTTTTTTCATTAACTTTTTATTAAACTACATTTGCGT
>NZ_JATABG010000032.1:0-17603 GCF_036533755.1 Vibrio sp. M260118
GTCTTGAGTTCCTAATTCCTAATTCCTAATACTTAGTCCCTAGCTTCCATCCATCTAGGAACTAGGCATTGATTTCTAGGAACTTTAAATACAAAAAAGGCGACTCGAGAGCCGCCTTTTACAAGATTCTGCGCTAAACGCTTATCTTAAAGTAATGATTACTTAGAGATGTGAGCGATTAGGTCTAGAACTTTGTTTGAGTAACCGATTTCGTTGTCGTACCAAGATACAACTTTAACGAAGTTGTCAGTTAGAGCGATACCAGCTTTAGCATCGAATACTGAAGTTTGAACTTCACCGATGAAGTCTTGAGAAACAACTTGATCTTCAGTGTAACCTAGAACACCTTTAAGAGCGCCTTCAGATGCTGCTTTCATAGCTGCACAGATAGCTTCGTAAGATGCACCGTTTTTAAGGTTAACAGTTAGGTCAACTACAGAAACGTTAGCAGTTGGTACGCGGAAAGCCATACCAGTTAGTTTGCCGTTTAGTTCTGGAAGAACAACGCCTACAGCTTTAGCAGCACCAGTTGAAGATGGGATGATGTTTTGAGAAGCACCACGACCACCGCGCCAGTCTTTAGCAGAAGGACCATCTACAGTTTTTTGAGTAGCAGTAGTTGCGTGAACTGTAGTCATAAGACCAGATTCGATACCGAATTCGTCGTTAAGAACTTTAGCGATAGGCGCTAGACAGTTAGTAGTACAAGAAGCGTTAGAAACGATGTCTTGACCAGCGTAAGTGTCTTGGTTAACGCCCATTACGAACATTGGAGTCGCGTCTTTAGAAGGACCAGTTAGAACAACTTTCTTCGCGCCAGCAGTGATGTGCTTACGTGCAGTCTCGTCTGTTAGGAAAAGACCAGTTGCTTCAGCAACAACGTCTACGTCGATTGCGTCCCACTTAAGATCTTCAGGGTTACGCTCTGCAGTAACACGTACAGTCTTACCGTTAACGATTAGGTTACCACCTTCAACTTCAACAGTACCGTTGAAACGGCCGTGAGTTGAATCGTACTTAAGCATGTATGCCATGTACTCTACGTCGATTAGGTCGTTAATACCTACTACTTCGATGTCGTTACGCTCTTGCGCTGCACGGAAAACGAAACGGCCGATACGGCCAAAACCGTTAATACCTACTTTGATAGTCATTATAGTTGCTCCACAACTTAATTTCTGATTAAAGATAACTGGTAGTAAAATTACAGAACCCAGTCAAAATCTGCAACAGATAATCGGACTTAACTTGTTTAAAGTCAAAAAAAAGCGTCGCTTTTTTTCACAATTATTCTTAAATGGCGATGTTTTGAACGGATTACTGGTTTTTTCCCTAACCAGTTGACGTAAAATAGTTCAGATGACTGTCAGTCTTGCTGAAAGTTTAACCATCCTGTTATGGTTTCAAAGTATGTGCTACAAAAGCATTTGAGTGCAAGTTTTTCAAAAAAAAAAGTCTAAATTAAAAATGAGAATACGGAGATTTGTTGGCATGAAAGAGAGTAGAGGTAAAGTCGTAAAGCCCGATGAGCACTGGCGTGAAGTCTTGTCAGAAGAAGAATATCGAGTATGCCGTCAGCAGGGGACTGAGGCCCCATTTAGTGGAAAGCTGCTACATAACAAGCAGACAGGTGTTTATTCGTGTACTTGCTGCAATGCCCCTCTATTTAGCTCTGAAAGTAAGTACGATTCAGGTTGCGGTTGGTCAAGTTTTGATGCCCCTATTTCTGGTGGGGCTATTCGCTATTTAGAAGATCTGAGTCACGGTATGGTGCGTACCGAAATAAGATGTGCGGCTTGTGATAGCCATTTGGGTCACATTTTTCCTGATGGACCAAAAACAACAGGTGAACGCTTCTGTGTTAACTCGGTGTCGTTAATTTTCAACAATTCATAAAAAAGCGGTGATTTAATCACCGCTTCGTGTTTCATCCTTTCATTATGTTTAAGGTTTCAATTTAGGCACCATTGACGCCTTAAACTCACCACTTTTTACTGCATCTACAATATCATCTGCAATATCATCGAGTTGTTGATAAATAATGTCACTAAAACCGTATAGAAGTTGAAGTTCAGATTCTGAAGCAATAGGTACTTCAAAGTTTTTCGCGACCATGGTCCAAATGTAGGCTTCTTTCTTCATCCCGAGGTTGTAGGTAGTGCTAGCCAGAGTTTTAAAAACTTCGTTGTTAATGTTGCTGCTGTTAGTGAGTTCCAAAGTGTGAATCAGCAGTTGGTGAGTTTTCTGTTGGTCTCGGCTGGTGTAGAAGGTTGCTAATGCATACTGCATTTCAGCGCTTTCGAGTGCTGGACTCCCTTCTAGTTGGAGGAAACTACGACGTGCATCATCACTGCCCGTTTGGCTCCAAAGGAAGTAAAGTGACTCGGGTGATCGTGATTTAGATAAGGTCGCTACGATTGTCTCTAGGTCATCTCCTGCATTAACCAGCGCATTAAAGCGTTGCTGCTTAAGGGCAGACTGATCGATAGGCTGAATTTGGGAAGCGAGCTCCAAACATTTCTTATATTCTGCCACAAGTTTATATTCTTGAATTCGATTCAAATCACTTGGGTCTTTTAGCACCTCGAAACGATGCCACGCTAGATTGGTTCTTGGTACTCGGCACTGACCGTCTCCCATGTTTAGGCGTTCACATTGAAGCGCAGGATTGTTTTTACACAGTTGCTCGGTGTTTTTATTGGTTTCGAAACATCCCGTAAGACTCAAGGATATGCCGAGTAGAGTGAGTAAATTTAAGGTCTTCATACTGTTGTTGCTTGTGATCCGTTACACTTATTCATTATTGTTATCTTGACTGCGCCAACAAGCCAGTTAAGGTGCGCGTATTGCGACTGACTTTAAGGATAGACTATGGACGCAGAGCAGTTAATTGACGCTATCACACCTGAGGCGTATGAGCGTCTACTTTTCGCCGTAGAAACAGGCAAGTGGCCTGAGGGTACCCCACTTTCGCAGCAGCAGCGAGACTCTTGTATGCAAGCTGTGATGTTGTATCAATCTAAACATAACGCTGAAGCTCAGCATATGACGGTGGCCAAAGGCGGAGAGATTAGCTTCAAATCAAAAGCGGAACTCAAGAAGCAATTCCAACCTGGTCAGAAAGATATCGTTAGAGTTAACCCAAACGAATAAAAAAGGCAGGATTCAATCCTGCCTTAATTCTTTGTACTGGTGTTAGCCACAGCACTTTTTATATTTTTTTCCGCTACCGCAAATACATGGATCGTTGCGGCCGATTTTCAAACTCTGCACGGGTTGAGTGGTTCTAAAGTCGGGTTGAGACTCTTGCGGTGCTTGTTCAATGAAAGTACCGTCGATATAAAACCATAAGCCACGCTCTTTGATAAATCTCGAACGTTCTTGCAAGCAAAACTGTTCGCCGTCCTGGTTAAAGTAGGCCTTAAACGTCACGAAACCTTCAGTGTCATTGTCGCTTGGTTCTGAACTTAGGATTTCTAATCCACACCAATCACTATCAATTGACTCAGCAATCGCTTCGCGCTCATTTTCCGCTTGGCAACTCGGGTGGTAAGTATCAACGACGTAGTCAACCAATCCTTTCACATGGGCAGAGTATCGTGATCGCATCAACTGCTCTGGAGTCTGGGCGAGTGCATGATCTCTATGAATAGGCTCGCAACACTGACGGTATTCCTTTGAAGAACCACAAGGACACGCTTTCATAAAAACTCCACTTAATTGGTTTTTACAGAAAGAAGATCCGCTGTCCATTTCACGGAGGCATCGTAGCATTCGCTCAATACGATTTCGTCAACACCAATGGAATCACTATGACGGCGAACTTCTTCCCACTCGGCTTGCTCATACGCTTTGGTGAGCATCAAAATTTCGCCTAGTATGCCGACATTATCGGTGATTGCGAGTTTAATTGACTCGTCGACGGAAATTTCGTCGACAATTTGTTCTAGTGGTCTATCTAATAAACTATCGAGTAGCGAGAACATGCCGGTTAAGAACGCGACACCCGACTCAAGCTTAACGTCCAAGCGAGAGGCGAGAAGTTCACAATAACGCGCCCGCTGAATTGATAGCCCGTACAAGTAATCTGGCTTACTATCTTGGGTTGAAGCGAGTGAAACCAAAGAGATAAATTTGCGTAGCTTGTCTTCACCTAAATAGACCAGAGCTTGTTTAAACGACTGGATTTTTGTTTGAACAATCGATGATGAGTTGACGAAAGACAATAGTTTGTACGACAGGGTGACATCTTTGCTAATCAGGGATTCGATGGACTCATAGTCCATGTCTTGCTTAGAAATTTCGGTAAGAAGCTGAATGACTGTCATAAATGAGGGCTCAAGCGACTTGCGACTGATCATTTCAGGTTTACTAAAAAAGTAGCCCTGGAAATATTCAAAGCCAGCTTGTTTGGCCTGGTCAAACTCTTGATAAGTTTCCACTTTCTCGGCAAGAAACTTAATGCTGGTGCCCGATAAACGCAGAATGAAATTGCGTGCCTTTTCAATAGGTACTTGGCGAATATCGAACTTAATAATCGAGACGTAGGGTAGGAAAGCCCGCCACTCTTTGCTTGGGACGAAATCGTCAAGCGCAATTTTATAGCCCGATTTAGCCATCTCTTTAACGGCTGCAAGCAACTCTTTGGTCGGTTGGCAATCCTCTAAGATTTCGATCACCAGGTTGTCGGATGGAAATAGGGTTGGAACCTTATTAATTAAGCTTTGGTAAGGAAAATTAACAAACCCAAGTTTGTCGCCCAGCGTTTCATAATGCGTAGATAAAAAGTGATCGGACAACAAGCGACTGGTTGCTTGCTCTGGATCGATTTCAGGGAAAGTGTTCTGTGGACCATCCCGAAACAGAAGCTCGTAGCCAATCGTTTGCTTGTTGCTATCTAAGATAGGCTGTCTAGCGATGTATGAGTATTTCAAAGTCTATCCGCTTTCAGTTTAAAGTGACAATATTTATCTGCTAATAAGAATGGACTAAATAACTGTAAAATTAAGTGATTTAGCCTGCAAAAGGTCGCTGTTGTAACTCAAATCCGTTCTGATCGTAAACTAAAACTGATCCTTGAGTATACCAATCACCTAATACAACACGAGTATAGTCTGAATTGTCGACTTGGAAGGTATGGACGTTAGGTCTATGGGTGTGACCATGGATCATTAGATCAACGTTGTGACAGCGCATTATGTTTTCAACTTCGCTTTGAGTCACGTCCATGATGTCGAGCGATTTCGTCTGTTTCTCTGTTTTTATATCAGATTGGACCTTATTGACAATCTTCTTTTTAATGAACATTGGAATACGATTGAACACCCACTGCAACCATGGCTGGTGGACTTTAGCGCGGTATTCGAGGTACTTCACATCTTGAGTGCAGAGAGTATCGCCATGAAGGATTACGGCTCTGCGTCCGTATAAATCGATGACGGTTTCATCACCGAGTAATTTAACGCCAGTCTGGCGACTAAATCGGCTGCCGACGAGAAAGTCACGATTTCCTTGGGTAAAAAAACATGGGATACCGCTATTGGTAAGCGCTTTAAATTCAGCTCGTATTGAACAAGCGAAATCTGAGCGATCATCATCGCCAATCCAAAACTCGAACAAGTCTCCAAGCACATACAACGCTTCGGCATGTATTGCTTCTTCACGCATAAAACGAACGAAACACTCAGTGATGTCAGGACGAGCAGGGGAAAGGTGTAGATCAGAAATAAAAAGTGTGGTCATAGTCAGATCGCAAGAGAGCGCATAACGCGCTCTCTTTTATAGGGATTATTCTTCGATTGTAGTACCGGTAATCAGTACGTCTTCCAGTGGGACATCTTGGTGCATGCCGTAAGAACCTGTACTTACACCTTTGATCTTGTTGACGATCTCCATGCCTTCAACAACTTCAGCGAAGACACAGTAGCCCCAACCATCTAGGCTTTCGCTGCGGAAGTCTAGGAAAGTATTGTTGTTAACATTGATGAAGAACTGAGAACTCGCAGAGTGCGGTTCCATAGTGCGAGCCATAGCAAGTGTACCTACTTTGTTGCTAAGTCCGTTGTTTGCTTCGTTTTTAATTGGAGCGCGAGTCGCCTTCTCTTTTAGGCCAGACTCCATGCCACCACCTTGAATCATGAAACCATCGATAACACGGTGGAACAGAGTGTTGTCGTAAAAACCATCACGGCAGTACTGTAGGAAGTTTGCACATGTTTCTGGTGCTTTTTCTTCGTTGAGTTCGATTTTGATGTCACCAAAATTAGTGTGAAGGGTGATCATGATTTTTTCCTTTAGCTGTGTTTTTGCTCTGAAGCCAAGATTCTAACGTAACTTTTCGGACATTAATACGTGAAAAGTAAGGGTTGAGACCTGAGTATAGGTGTTAATGGCGCCTTTTTGCGCATTTGAGGGATTACCTAATAGTGTGTGAATTGATATACTGAGCCACTATTTTGTTTGACTAAAAAATTAGAAAGAGATCATGTTAAAGATATATAACACACTCACACGACAGAAAGAGGAATTCAAACCAATCAATGCTGGCAAGGTTGGCATGTATGTCTGTGGGGTAACCATCTATGATCTCTGTCATATTGGTCATGGCCGTACTTTCGTTTCTTTCGATGTGGTTTCTCGTTACTTACGCTACTTAGGTTACGATCTAACTTTCGTGCGCAACATCACTGATATCGACGATAAAATCATCAAGCGTGCAAACGAAAACGGTGAAACATGTGATTCGCTGACCGAGCGTTTAATTGGTGAAATGCATGCCGATTTCGACGCGCTAAATATGAAGCGTCCTGATATCGAGCCACGAGCGACAGAATACATCAAAGAGATTATGGAGCTGGTTGAAAAGCTCATTGAACGTGGTTTTGCTTATGTTGCTGATAATGGCGATGTGATGTTTGAAATCGCTAAGTATGATGATTACGGTAAGCTTTCTCGCCAAGATCTAGAGCAGCTACAAGCCGGTGCTCGTGTCGAGATTGAAAGTGCTAAACGCAGTTCACTTGACTTCGTGCTATGGAAAATGTCTAAGCCAGGTGAGCCGACTTGGGAGTCGCCTTGGGGGCCAGGTCGTCCGGGTTGGCATATTGAATGTTCTGCAATGAACTCATCAATTCTTGGCAATCATTTTGATATTCATGGCGGTGGTTCAGATCTGCAGTTCCCACACCATGAGAACGAAATTGCCCAATCATGCTGTGCACATGGTACTGACTATGTGAACACTTGGATGCACAGCGGTATGGTGATGGTTGATCGTGAGAAAATGTCTAAGTCACTGGGTAACTTCTTCACTATCCGTGACGTATTAGGCCACTACGATGCTGAAACAGTACGCTACTTCCTAATGTCGGGTCACTACCGTAGCCAGCTTAACTACAGCGAAGAGAACTTAAACCAAGCGCGTGCTTCGTTAGAGCGTTTATACACATCACTGCGTGGTTTGGATTTATCGATACCAGCAGCAGGTGGTGAAGAGTACGTGAGCCGCTTTACTGAAGCGATGAACGATGACTTCAACACTCCAGAAGCATACTCAGTACTGTTCGATATGGCGCGTGAAATTAACCGCCTTAAAGCAGAAGACGTCGCTTCGGCAAGTGCGCTTGGCTCACTAATGCGTGAACTTGCAGACGTGATCGGTATTCTTCACCAAGATCCGGAATCTTTCTTGAAAGGGGATGCAGGCAACGATGATGAAGTGGCAGAGATCGAGGCGCTAATTAAACTGCGTAATGATTCTCGCGCTGCTAAAGATTGGGCGAATGCCGACATGGCACGCGACAAGCTAACAGAGATGGGCATCGTGCTAGAAGACGGCGCTGAAGGCACAACTTGGCGTCGTAAGTAATCGTAAAACCAATTCAAAAAAGGGCTGATAATTCAGCCCTTTTGTTTAAACCTTTTAATCTTTAGGGAAACAAATAGTGGCTCAGATGTACTTCTATTACTCGGCTATGAATGCGGGTAAATCAACCACTCTTCTTCAATCTTCTTTTAACTACCAAGAGCGTGGTATGAACCCGGTGATCTTCACCGCCGCACTCGATGACCGTTATGGTGTAGGTAAAGTTAGTTCACGTATTGGCTTGCAGTCAGACGCGCAACTGTTCAATGCGGAATCTAATCTTTATCAAGAGATCGCTGCGTTAAACGAAGTAGAAAAGCGTCACTGTATTCTGGTTGATGAGTGTCAGTTCCTGAGTAAAGAGCAGGTTTACCAACTGACGGAAGTGGTCGATAAACTGCATATTCCAGTGCTTTGTTACGGATTAAGAACCGATTTCTTGGGTGAGCTGTTCGAAGGCAGTAAATACCTACTGTCGTGGGCAGACAAGCTGATTGAACTGAAAACTATTTGTCACTGCGGTCGTAAGGCAAACATGGTGATTCGTACTGACGAGCACGGCGTTGCGATTAAAGAGGGTGACCAAGTCGCGATTGGTGGTAATGACCGCTATGTATCAGTGTGTCGTGAACATTATAAAGAAGCACTAGGTAAATAGTGGAAACAAACAAAAAAGCGAAGCCATGAGCTTCGCTTTTTTGTTTGTATTCGATAATCGTAGATTAACGAGCACGGAAGACGATGCGACCTTTTGATAGATCGTATGGAGTCATCTCTACAGTTACTTTGTCACCAGTAAGAATACGGATGTAGTTCTTACGCATTTTACCAGAGATGTGAGCAGTAACTACGTGGCCGTTTTCTAGCTCAACACGGAACATTGTGTTTGGTAGAGTATCAAGGACAGTGCCTTGCATCTCAATTACGTCTTCTTTAGCCATTTAATCCTCTTTTAAAAAATGGGCGATTTCAACCGGCGCATAATGCCGATAAAAATGAATAATGTAAAGTTGGGCGGTATTCTACCCTTGCCAACGCTGATTTACTAGCCTTTGATGACGCTGAAAACGGACTTTATAGTTCATCGCTGGACATTCATCGATTTGATAGCCCAAATAGAGCCACTGTTTACCCTGTTTTTGGCAGTACTCAATCTGATATAACACGCCCAGAGTACCAAGGGATAGGGCATAGTCTGGATCGAAAAAGGTATAGAAGGCACTGGCACTATTCGAGAGTACATCGGTGACAGCAATAGCAATCAGTTTGTCTTGATCGTAGATATGCAGAAATTGGGTGTTTAGCCATGCGCATTGTGAAAATTGAGCGAACTCTTTTTTCTTTGGCGGGTACATGGTTCCTTTGCTGTGGCGTGTTTCAATATAGCGCGCATAGAGTTCGAACCAATTATCATCCATGGTCTCTTTGAGTTGCCAAGTAAAGGTTTTGGCTTTACTGAGCAGTCGCTTTTGATTTTTAGATAAAACAACATCAGGGATAGAGACTCTTAATGCTTCACACGCGCAGCAATTATCACAGTGGGGTTTATAGATGGTATCGCCACTGCGTCTGAAACCATTGGCGAGCAGTACCTCATAGCTCGAACCACAGTGCATGTTCGGTTCTAGAGCGACCGCAACTCGCTCCTGTCGCTCTGCAAGGTAGGCGCATGGGTGACTATCGGTTAAGCCAATACGGATTTGTTGTAAATCGGAACTCATTCCTCTCCCCGTCCATCAAGAGTTAAAGCCTGCTTTAAGAAACAGTTTTCTAGCAGCGGCTTACTGTTAAAGGATAGCAGTCTTTGGCTAAAGTCTTGACGATTAAGCTCTATTGCCCCGAGAGATGCAAGGTGGGGGTTTAGCACTTGGCAATCAATTAGCTGGCCTTGGTGACGTTTAAAGTGCTCGCAGAAATACCATAATGCAATCTTCGAAGCATTAGTGACCAAGCTAAACATCGACTCCCCACAAAACACTTGGCCAATCGCGAGACCGTACAACCCGCCGATCAGTGTATCGTTTTTCCATACTTCGACCGAGTGGCAGTGACCTTGCTGAGCTAGTTGCTTGTATGCGGTTCGCATCTCCTCATTAAGCCAGGTTTCTTCTTTACTCCGTGTTGATGCGCAGTAATCAATTACTTGGTCTGTTGCGTGATTGATAGTGACTTGATATTGATGTTTACGTTGAAATTTTTTCAGGCTTTTCGCTGGCTGAAAGTTTTTCGGGTCAAACACAGCGCGCGGTGAAGGGCTCCACCATAAAATTGGTTCACCAGGGCCATACCAAGGAAAGATGCCATTTTGATAGGCCAACAATAGCCTTTCTGAACTAAGGTCACCGCCAAACGCGAGCAAACCATTTGGGTCGTCTAGGGCATCAAAGCTGGATGGAAACCAAAGTTCATCACAGTCGAGTTCAGTTAGGTATATCGTCATGGTGGATTGAGCAAAACAAAATCAATAAATAACTAAAGATCATATGGGTTTTTCTTATGCATTGCCAATGCGGCTTGGTAAAGAAATACTTCAAAGCCGCGGCTTAGCGTGGACGGAGGAGATAATTATTCGGTTTGATTCGCTGTTTGGGTCTGGTTTTAGATGGTGAATTTAGATAGTCTGCAAGTACGAAGAATTTTTCATCGTCCCGTTAGGAAGGCGGGATGTGCAAGGAATATCAATTTTAATGGAAAGCCTTACGTTACAACCTATCAATAAAGTCAATGGTGAGGTCAACTTACCAGGTTCAAAAAGTGTTTCTAACCGAGCGTTACTACTGGCTGCACTAGCAAAGGGTACCACTCGTTTAACTAACCTACTCGACAGCGATGATATTCGCCATATGTTAAATGCACTAACGCAACTTGGCGTGGTGTATAGGTTGTCTGAAGATAAAACGGTGTGTGAAGTTGAAGGCTTAGGAAGGCCATTTGATGCACCACAAGCGTTGGAACTGTTTCTAGGTAACGCTGGTACGGCAATGCGTCCACTTGCTGCGGCATTATGCCTAGGTGGTGGTGAGTACGTACTTACGGGTGAGCCGCGCATGAAAGAGCGCCCAATTGGCCACCTAGTGAACGCGCTACGCCAAGCGGGTGCTGAGGTTGAATACTTAGAAAACGAAGACTACCCACCGCTGAAAATTGTTGGTACTGGGTTGAAGGGTGGCACGGTTGAAATCGACGGTTCTATCTCTAGTCAGTTCCTAACGGCATTCCTGATGTCTGCACCATTGGCGCAAGATGACGTCACTATCAACATTGTTGGTGAGCTAGTTTCTAAGCCTTACATCGACATTACTCTGCATATCATGGCTCAGTTCGGTGTTGAAGTTGAAAACAACAACTATCAGAGCTTTGTAGTACGCAAGGGTCAAATTTATCTGGCTCCGGGTGACTTCTTGGTCGAAGGCGACGCCTCTTCGGCATCTTACTTTCTCGCTGCTGCGGCAATCAAAGGCGGTGAGATTAAAGTTACCGGCATCGGCAAAAACAGTATTCAAGGTGACATCCAATTCGCAGACGCGCTAGAGAAAATGGGCGCTGAAATCGAGTGGGGTGATGATTACGTGATCTCACGTGTGGGTGAGCTTAAAGGTATCGATATGGACTACAATCATATCCCAGATGCCGCGATGACAATCGCCACCACTGCGCTGTTTGCTCAGGGTACGACAGCGATTCGCAACGTGTACAACTGGCGCGTGAAGGAGACTGACCGCTTAGCAGCAATGGCAACCGAGTTGCGTAAGGTTGGAGCGGAAGTAGAAGAGGGTGAAGACTACATCATTGTAACGCCACCTGCTCAACTTAAGCATGCCGCAATTGATACCTATGATGATCATCGCATGGCAATGTGTTTCTCACTCGTTGCATTAAGCGATACGCCTGTGACCATCAATGATCCTAAGTGTACGTCTAAGACCTTTCCGGACTACTTTGACAAGCTAGAAGGCTTGAGTTCGTAGAGCGGAAGCTGCGCTTTTGAATAACGGGAACGGGCTTCGCCCTATAGAACACTGCGTTCCGAGAATCGAGTTCGGACTTTGAAGACAAATCGTCACTCTATAGAACGACGAAGCAAGGACTTGAAATAAAAAGGATTGACACTAAGTGTCAATCCTTTAATTTTTCTCGCTTTCTCGCTTTCTCGCTTTCTCGCTTTCTCGCTACTTTTCCAACGTAAACTCTTTCGACAGATGGTGCGCTAAATACTTAAACATATTGAACACGGCTGTCGTTTGCGACGTTGGTAGGCCGTTGTCGTCTAGAAAGTAATTCCCTTTGAATACCAACACGTCGTCTTTTTCTTCAACGCTCTCTGCACGCATCCCCTCGATGTAGTCGTCATGCTCTTGGATTAGGTGGTTGGCAATAATTAATAGCTCAAATGGTGAGATAGTCTTTTTGTCGCTCATGGGGTTACCTTTACTCGTGTTGAACTTCTATATAAAAGAAGCAATGTGGGGATTGTAGGTAGTTGGTCGATAATTTCAATCACAATAGCGGCATGAGCTTAAAGACAGAGTTGAATTTCACTCTGTAGGTTTTGTGACTCGCGACAAAAAAAGTCATTTTGCACTAGCGTTGAAGATATTGTGACGTTTAGTATGTGGCGTTTTCTAGCTGAGCGAATAAGATTCAGTGCTCGCTTATTTACTTGTCAGCATATCACCTGAACATCGCTGAATTGTCGACCAGTCAAGATAGAAATTAAAAAAAGATATTGATCTTCTTGTAATCTCGCTCAATAGTAAAAAAAGAAGCAAAGTATTAAGTATGTCGTGCGTTAATTCGCACTCGATAAAGGACACTTGAGTCAATTATGGGTAAGTCACTGGTTATTGTGGAGTCGCCAGCTAAAGCGAAGACCATCAATAAGTATTTAGGTAAGGACTTCATTGTGAAGTCCAGTGTAGGTCACGTGCGTGATCTGCCTACTGCTGGCCAGAGTACTGGTCAGAAAGCTGCTGCGGTATCAACCAAGGGCTTAAGTGCTGAAGAAAAAGCACGTATCAAGAAAGAAAAAGATCGTAAAGCTCTAATTAAGAAAATGGGTATCGACCCATATCACGGTTGGGAAGCGAATTATCAAGTTCTGCCAGGCAAAGAGAAAGTCGTGGCGGAACTGCAAAAACTAGCGAAAGACGCGGATAGCGTTTATCTCGCAACCGATTTAGACCGCGAGGGAGAGGCTATCGCTTGGCACCTTCGTGAGATCATCGGTGGCGATGAAGAGCGATACAAACGTGTTGTGTTCAACGAGATTACTAAAAATGCTATCCAACAGGCGTTCGAAAAACCGGGCGAGCTTAGTATGGATGGCGTTAACGCCCAACAAGCGCGTCGTTTTATGGACCGCGTGGTTGGCTTTATGGTTTCTCCACTATTGTGGAAGAAGGTTGCGCGTGGTCTATCTGCGGGCCGCGTACAGTCTGTTGCGGTTAAACTACTCGTAGAGCGTGAGCGCGAAATCAAAGCGTTTATTCCAGAAGAGTTCTGGGATATTCATGCTGATACCAAAACCCAAGACAAAACGGATTTCCGTCTGCAAGTTGCACAAAAAGATGGTGTTGCTTTCAAACCTGTTAATGAAGCGGAAACCAAAGCGGCGATGTCTGTGCTTGAAAAAGCGCGCTACGAAGTGTGTAAGCGTGAAGACCGTCCGACATCAAGCAAACCTTCAGCACCTTACATTACCTCAACACTGCAACAGGCAGCGAGTACTCGCTTAGGTTACGGCGTTAAGAAAACCATGATGTTGGCTCAGCGCTTGTATGAAGCAGGTTACATCACCTATATGCGTACCGACTCGACTAACTTGAGCTCTGAAGCAGTAGAAGCGGCTCGTGGTTTTATCGCGAGTGAATTTGGCGACGCTTACCTGCCTAGCAAAGCTATTGTTTACGGTAGCAAAGAGGGCGCTCAAGAGGCTCACGAAGCGATTCGACCATCTGATGTATCTGTGAAAGCGGATGATCTCAATGGTATGGAAGCAGATGCGCACAAATTGTACTCTTTGATTTGGAATCAGTTTGTTGCTTGTCAGATGACACCAGCAAAATACGACTCGACTACAGTTAGCGTGAAAGCGGCTGAGTACACGCTAAAAGCGAAAGGTCGTATCTTGAAATTTGACGGTTGGACTCGCGTTCAGCGTCCATTGGGTAAAAACGAAGACCAGATTCTACCTGCAGTACAGGTGGGTGATGCGATTGAACTTGTTGCTCTTGAACCTAAGCAGCACTTTACTAAGCCGCCAGCGCGCTTTACAGAAGCTGCGTTAGTTAAAGAGCTTGAAAAGCGTGGTATTGGCCGTCCTTCAACGTATGCGTCAATCATCTCTACCATTCAAGATCGTGGTTATGTGAAAGTGGAACAGCGCCGCTTCTATGCTGAGAAGATGGGTGAAATTGTGACTGACCGTCTAGACGGTAGTTTCGATGAACTGATGAACTACGAGTTCACATCGCGCATGGAAGAGAAGCTCGACCAAATCGCTGAAGGTGAGGCGAATTGGAAAGGTGTACTAGATAGTTTCTTCAAAGACTTCACTGGCGATCTAGAGAAAGCGGAGCAAGACGAAGAACAGGGTGGCATGAAGCCAAATCATATCGTTTACACTGATATTGAGTGTCCGACTTGTTCGCGTCAAATGGGTATTCGTACGGCGTCTACTGGTGTATTCCTTGGCTGTTCTGGCTATGCGTTACCACCGAAAGAGCGTTGTAAGACCACTATCAACCTTGGCGATGAAGATGGCGTCATTAACGTTCTTGAAGAAGATGTTGAAACCGCGGCTTTGCGTGCGAAGAAGCGTTGTCCTATCTGTGAAACCGCAATGGACGCTTACCTAATCGATGATAAACGTAAGTTGCATGTTTGTGGTAATAACCCGAACTGTGAGGGTTATGTTGTTGAGCATGGTGAGTACAAGGTTAAAGGTTATGACGGCCCAGTTGTTGAGTGTGACAAGTGTGGCAGCGACATGGTATTGAAGAATGGTCGTTTTGGTAAATACATGGATTGCACCAGCGATGATTGTAAAAATACGCGTAAGATCTTAAAGAATGGTGAAGTAGCGCCGCCGAAAGAAGACCCTGTTCACCTACCTGAACTTCCGTGTGAGAACTCAGACGCTTACTTTGTATTGCGTGATGGTGCTTCGGGTCTGTTCTTAGCCGCAAGTACTTTCCCTAAATCACGTGAAACTCGTGCACCATTAGTGGAAGAGCTGGTTCGCTTTAAAGATCGAATTTCGCCTAAATTCCACTACTTGGCCGATGCCCCAGAGAAAGATCCGGATGGCTTGCCAATGGTGGTTCGATTTAGCCGTAAATCGAAAGAGAACTATGTACGCTCTGAGATTGATGGTAAACCTTCGGGTTACACTGCACTTTACGTTGATGGCAAATGGGAAATTACCGATAAGCGTAAGAAACCAGCTAAGAAGAAATAGACGTTTCGAGACTAGAAAAGCAGCCTTAAATGGGCTGCTTTTTTTTTGAACCGAATGATCAACTGTTTTCATTTTCATGAGAGCAAGCTAATACATTTGGCTTATTGATCGGATGAATGATGGGATCTGGAAAGGCTTTTTTGACAATATAGTAAGTAGCTTCTATTGGTTTAGATCACCCACCGGAAGGACATCAGGAAACAAAGACTCAAGCTATTGACGTTTCTAGCCATCGTCAGTGTGACTTTTCTATTTTCTGCTTATAGCGTTTCTAAGCAAGTGATAAGCGGCGTGGTGGAACAGTTACTTTGGAAGTATGCACAAGTTTCTGCTCATCATGATGCAGAGACTCTGCTCGCGCCCATTATTGAGGAGGTCAATATTGTCAGCGAGCTTGCCTCACATCCGAATGTCAGTTCATGGGGTTATCACAGTAATGATGATGTGTATCGGACCGTTGCCGAAGACACTCTTGACCTCTATCGATGGCGTCTTAAGTCTAAGAATTTTTTTATTGTACTCGACCAAAATCTCGCCTATCACTTCAATGATGTCCAGAGCATTCGCAAACAAACTTTCCTTCGTTACCATTTAGACCCTGAATCTCTCAAAGATCAGTGGTATTTCGAGCAAAAGCACAATGGCAGTGATTTAAATGTCAATATTGCTCGAGATGCACACCTTGGTCTTACGCGGGTGTGGATCAATAAACGTATCGAGAAAAACGGTCAGTTCCTTGGCATAGTTGGAACAGGTATTGATACTGAACTGCTTTTTGACCGTTACAGTGTTGGGCATTCCCATGCTCTAAAAACCATGTTTGTTGATGACAACTTTAGAGTTCAGTTCTTGGTGGATGGAGACAAGCTTGATTACTCATTGCGTGATAGCAAAACAACCAAACCAACTCTAAGTGACTATATCACCGCTGATGCAGAGTACGCGACTCTGCAGAAATTAATGCAAAGACAAAAGCTAGGGGAAGAGGCCGAATTATCCATGGTACATCAGGAGGGAGGGCAAGCGGTGGTTGCCATTCACTACATTGAGGCCTTGGGCTGGTATGAGCTCACTTTTGTCAACGTAGACGACATGGTACCTAACTGGGTAGCAACCGTGTTGGTTATTCCCCTTATACTGGTTGTTCTATTTAGTATGTTGCTCAGTTACTGCTGTCTTGTAAAACACTGGATAGAGCCGAATGAACGACTGAAACAGCGCTTTATGAAGTTAACTAAATCGGAGCCAGAATCTAGAAGTATCGATGAGATGTTTGCCGCGATAGAGCATGAAATAATGTCCGCACGTACTGAGGTTGAAGAGTTAGTGGCATTGCGCACTGAACAGCTTGACAAGCTTGCGGTGATTGACGTTGTCACTGGTTTGTATAATCGCCAAGGATTACAACGAGAATTGCGAGCTGAATTGGCTAGGTCGTCCAGAGAGCAGTTTGATTTTGGCTTGATATGGATTGATGCTGGTTTGGTGAGCCAAGGTACCAGCAAGTTTGATACCAGTAAGCATCAATGGGTGTTAGAGGCAGTAGCAGAGAGTATAAAACGAGCGATAAGGGAATATGATGTTGCAGGTCGTTGGCAAGATGATGAGTTTTTGCTGCTTGTTCGCACGGGAAACAACGATACCCTGCATCAGATCGCCAATCGGATTAAACAGTATTTCGAGGCTACCCAAGAGGATAATGAATCGGCGAAAGAGTGGGTTGGCAAGTTTTCAATCGGTGGTACCTTGATTAAACCAAATTTGTCTATGCAGCAAGCGTTAGCCTTGGCTGATAGCTCTTTATATGTGGCGAAGTCGAAACCAAGCAGCGCCGTTTATATTCATGATGTTTCGAATGCAGCGTAATCGAGAGCTTTGTTCGGCGATGAAAAGATGAATAATTAATAATCACATCTATGTTTGATATTGGATAATGTGAGCTGTCGCAGGCACTGGCAAAGTAATGGATGTCCTTAGCATAGTACAGCATATTTTAAATTGTAATCTTGCTGAAATACGATAAGTTATAATAAACCTCTTGCACAAGACGTAGTTACGCTTGATTGCTAAGGCATGGGCCTTGAGCTCGTTTGATCTTGCTGCAGGTTGTACCAACTAGGAATGGTACAACCGGCTTTGTTGCGTAATTCAGACGAGAAACCAAACCTCCTAAAGTTGAGCGACTTTTATACAATATACTGAGTTTCAGGCATACCAAGCCCTGTAAGTTTGTTCAGTGCTTTGATCATGGCGTAAGTCTCGCCAACCTGAGCGTTGTAA
>NZ_JATABG010000033.1:0-16796 GCF_036533755.1 Vibrio sp. M260118
CCATGCCGAACTCAGAAGTGAAACGAATTAGCGCCGATGGTAGTGTGGGGCTTCCCCATGTGAGAGTAGGACATCGCCAGGCTTTAATTGCAAATTGTCTACTGTACTTTGTAGCTTTTTATTCTTCGATGCTCATGTGTGCTTACACACTGCGCTTCTCAGATAAAAATCTACTTCCTACAGCGACAATTTCCTAATTAAAGCAAATTTATATAAGACTTTAATTAGAATAATTTGTGGAGAGATGGCTGAGTGGTTGAAAGCACCGGTCTTGAAAACCGGCATACGTTAATAGCGTATCTAGGGTTCAAATCCCTATCTCTCCGCCACTATTTGAAAAGCCCGTTGCTAACGCAACGGGCTTTTTGCTATCTGCTCTAATAACTCTTGTTTGTATGAACAGGTCGCTAGTAATATTGTTTGTACAGAATCATGGTCTCCCCACTCTCCTTCATTGCTTTGAGTTGTTGCTGAAAACGATAGGCAATTGAATCTGGGGTTGGAGAGGTCGGCCAGTTGTCGGCACTTAACGAACTATTCGGGTCAAAGTTAGGGTTGGATTGCTGCTCAATATGTTTCGAGCGTATTGAAAAGCCTAAGTACAATGGCTCAACGCCGCCACAGCAATCTGGGTGGACTTGAATATCATCTGTATTGTTAAGGCGTAAATAGTACATGAGCGTGCCTCTGGGGTAGATATAGAAGTCTGCTCGTTTCTTCCTAATCAGCTTAATGGCATCAGGGATCGATAGTTCGGCTTTTGTATAGTAGGTTATCCCTGCTACCCCTGCCGCGAAATCTGGTGCACCTAAAGATTGGACCAAGGTAAGACCTGATAACTGTTCTAAGCTCGTTATTGGTGAGACATCAAAACGCGAGATACCGATTTGCCCACCAGGTAGACCACTCTCGATGAAGTGGACGTAGTCAGCCCTTTCTAAGTTGAAAGTAAAGCCTGGGTAGAAGTCGATCTGTCCCCTCTCTAACATTTTCAATAAGCGCTTCTTCGGGCTCCGAATTACGGTGAGCTGACAACCAATTTTCTGCGCAGTTTCGCTGTACAGCTCATAGTAGAGGCCATCATTAATAGGATCTTTGCCAATTAGAGGTAAGCGCTCAGTCGTTCTGAAGCCCATTTTTAGCTCGCAGGCAAGCGTACTAGCGGTTGATAGGGTTGCGCTAATGCACACAAGTAGAGATATGAATAGTTTCAAGCAGTGTTCCTTGAGTGAACTTATGTAATAAGTCTAGGAGCAGATCTCGAATAGGGAAAATTTAGCTCTTACTAACTAAATTTGATGGCCACTCTTCAAATGGGACGGGTCGGCTATACAGGAACCCTTGACCAAGCGGGCAGTTGAGCTTAGATAGCATCTTCGCTTGGTCATCCGTTTCGATTCCCTCTGCAATGAGCGACACTTTCATTCCACTTGTCATATTCACGATCGCAGCGACAATCGATGTATCGAGTTCTTCTTCCACTAGCTTGTCAACGAAGGTTCGATCTATCTTGAGGCAATTAAATGGAAGTTTATGCAAGTAAGCTAACGAACTATAGCCTGTTCCAAAATCATCAATCGCTATATGGACGCCAAGATCCCTAATCGCTTGCATGTTTTGAATGGTGACTGGGTCATTGTCAACGATTCTAGACTCGGTGATCTCCAATGTGAGGTTGCTTGGGTTTAAGGTTGATTCGTTTAGAATCCTTTGCAGGGTCGCAATAAAGTTTGGCTGAGAAAGCTGATTCACCGATAGGTTGACGTGCATATGGAAGGATGAGCTCCATTTACCTTGCTCAATACCATGCACTGCGTCATTACATGCTTGAAGAAGAATTTGCTCACCAATTGCCCCAATTAGCCCACTCTCTTCAGCAATCGGAATAAAGTCCATTGGTGAGATAAGGCCAGAAGAGGGAGATAACCAGCGCGCAAGGGCTTCTGCACCAACTACCTCTCCGGTTTTAAGATCCACAAGCGGTTGATAGAAAGGCACGAACTCATTGTGTTCGATCGCATCTTTAATCTTGGCTTGCATCAGAGTTCGATTTCTCGAAATATCGGCCATTTCTGGTCGATAGTGGCTGATTGATGTCGCCTCTTGCTTAGCATTACTAAGTGCGATACTGCCGTTTCGTAGCCATAGCGTCATGTTGTTGTCTTGGCCGCTATCAACAATCCCTATCGAGACTCTTACCACTACACTTTCTTGTTCAATGACAAATGGTGCTGCGAAGGTTTTCAATACTCGACTAGCGAGCTGTTGTGTCGTCTCTGCAGATTCTGGATTGGGGAAATAGATAGCAAATTCATCACCACCAATTCGGGCTAGATAGTGCTCGCCTGTGAAAACAGATTGTAGACGCTTAGAAATGCTGATCAGTAGCTGATCTCCTTGATAGTGACCAAGGCTATCGTTGATATGCCTAAACTTGTTGATGCCGACTAGCATCAGCGAGCCATTGAGTGAAGGTAGCTTGTCACAGGTATCAATCAAACCTTCACGACTGTATAGCTTGGTTAGCGAGTCATAGAGCAATTGTGATCGTAGCGCGCGGAAGGATGCTTTTAGGTTGTTGGCCATTTCGGTAAAGGCATACACTAACATTGTTGTTTCGTAGATGCTGCCCGGTTTAGGCATGCTCGTTTCCCAGTCCCCTTTTGCAAGTCGCTTAGCGGCCGCGACGGTAGATGTAATCGGTGCCACGATACGATTGAAGGCAACCAGACCTAAACCTATGCCGATAAAACTAGCAATAACACCGATAATCCAACTGTTTCTTTGGCTTTCCGGCAGTTTACCTAACAGGTTACTCTCAGATATCGCGACCCCGATGTACCACTGCAAGCCATGTTGATCAGTGTAGGGAGTAAAATGATTAAAGTAGCGTTCGCCTTCAATATCTATAGAGTATCTTTGTACATCTTCTTGCTGATGAAAGTTATGTGCAGTGAAGTGATCCGCATTGGCTTTGATGATTGGGTTCGAGCTCTCCGTTGCAAGTAAGCGCTCGCCTTTCTTACTGTAAGGGGTGCCCCATGAAACGATTCTTCCTCCTGTCGATTGAGCGACAACACGCTGCTTCTCATCGACGATATAAATTATCGCATTGGTTTTATTCTGTTGCTCTTTGAGGAAGGTATTGAATGTGTCGATCTTAATATCAGTAACTACAACACCTTGGAAAACTTCGTCATAAAAAACAGGAGTGAGTGCAGACAAAGTGATCTCTTGTCTCTCATCGGCATTGGCGTAGATTGACGACCACATCGGCGTCAGACTATCTGCGACAGGCGCATACCAAGGACGTATACGTGGGTCATAACCTTCTATCACCGAACGAACATCTTCACTGATCTTTTGCCCTCGGTAGATCACGAGCTTATTTTGGGTGCGATCGTCTTGCACCATAAGAGTAAAGCCCTTGTTTGGCTCTTTGCGAAAACCAATATACTCTGCATTTTCTCCGCCGAACCCGATCACATCGAGTTGAGTGAAGTTGTTATACAGAGTACGAAATGAAGTGAGTAGGTAATCTTGGATGTCAGATGTATCGCCAGGTGTATAGAGTCGATTAAAGCCAATCGAGTTACTCAAGGCCAAACTGGCTTGAAAGGGTTCGTCTAAGAAACTGTGCAGTTCTAAATTGACGTTGTTGGTCAGAGCGGTGAGTTGCTTATCACTGATATCAACGACCATCTCTTCATAGTTATTTTTTTGCACTGCGACGATTACACCAATCGTGATGATAAATATCATCACGAAAGGCAGTACAACGGCAGTTCTAAGAGTAATTTGTGTAGTCGCTGACATCCGTGTTCTTCTGCTGATACAGCACTCGGATTTAACTAACTAATGAAATGCGAGCGAGTGCATTCGTTTAAAACTAGGCGATTTATCCTTATGATTCAAGCTACTGAGTAAATTGATGTTAGTTAAATCACCTCGACCTAAACCAAGGTGTGACACATGTTTAACTATCAGTATAGTTCTTTCAGCTTACGTGTAAGAGTATTTCGTCCCCAACCTAGCACTTTCGCTGCATCTTGTTTGTGACCATTGGTGTGCTCAAGGGCTGCTTCCAAAAGGATACGTTCAAACTCTGGTAGTGCATATGAGAGCAGTTCGGTGTCACCTTGAGATAGTGAACTTTTAGCCCAAGTTGCCAACTGTTGCTGCCATGAACCTGAAGAGTTGGTATCTGTGTGTACTTTCTCTTCTAACAGCTCTGTCGGCAGGTCAGCAGGCAGAACTTCGGTACCGCTCGCCATCACTGTCAGCCAGCGACAGATGTTTTCAAGCTGACGAACGTTACCAGGCCAATCTAGGCGGTTGAGAACCTCGACCGTTGTCGGGTGCAAGGATTTCACGTCCACGCCAAGTTCATCTGCAGCAAGCGCTAAGAAGTGCAGTGTTAGCTTCTCAATATCTTGTTTGCGCTCACGGAGTGAAGGAATTTGAATGCGAATAACATTTAGGCGGTGGAACAAATCTTCACGGAAGTCGCCTTTATGCACTAGCTTTTCTAAATTTTGGTGAGTCGCTGCGACAATTCGAACATCAACTTTAATCGGCGAATGGCCACCAACGCGGTAAAACTGACCATCGGCTAATACACGCAGTAGGCGAGTTTGTATATCGAGCGGCATATCACCGATCTCATCGAGAAATAGAGTGCCGCCATTAGCTTGTTCGAATCGACCCTGACGAACGTTGTTCGCGCCTGTAAATGCCCCTTTCTCATGACCAAACAGCTCTGACTCAATGAGATCTTTGGGAATTGCCGCCATGTTGAGGGCAATAAACGGCTTGCTCGCTCTTGGGCTATGTCTATGCAGAGCATGAGCGACTAACTCTTTACCGGTGCCAGACTCACCATTGATCAGTACTGAAATTGACGATCGAGATAGGCGTCCAATTGCGCGAAACACCTCTTGCATCGCGGGGGCTTCACCGATGATTTCTGGCGGAGTGTAGCTGTCGTTTGATAAAGAGGCTTGCTCCTGCTTTTGCTCTTGGCTGTGAGTGATTGCCCGTTCCACAAGCGTGAGCGTCTCGTCAACATCGAATGGTTTTGGTAGGTACTCAAATGCCCCTTTTTGGTAAGCATTGACTGCTGCATCAAGGTCAGAGTGCGCCGTCATGATGATCACAGGTAGTTCTGGAGAGCGCTCATGAACCTGTTTCAGCAGTTCAATACCATCAATACCAGGCATACGAATATCTGACACCAGTACGTCTGGCGTTTCACGCTCTAGTGCCATGAGGACGCTTTCAGCATCGGCAAAGGTTTCGCACTTTATATTGGCTGATGATAGGGTCTTTTCCATGACCCAACGAATGGAGCTGTCGTCGTCAACGACCCAAACGTATCCTTTACTCATATTGTTTTCCTTACAGCAATGCTTTAAAAATCTTTAAATTGGCAAGTAAATTGTAAATGTTGTTCTTCCCGGCCAGCTCTCAACATCGATCTTGCCTTGATGCTGATCGATCAGGTTTTGTGCGATTGAAAGTCCAAGTCCAGTGCCACCTTCTCGGCCGCTTACCATCGGATAGAATAAGGTGTCTTGTAGATCCGCAGGGATACCTGGTCCGTTGTCGATAATCTCTATTCGCGCTGCGAGCTTGCAGCGTTGGCCATGGATATTGGCTTGATGCACCGTTCTGGTGCGAATGGTGATTTGGCCATTTTCTTGGTTTTTCAATATGTGCCCAGCGTTACTCACAATATTGAGTAGCGCCTGTTCAATTTGGTCAGAGTCCATCAAGATTTCAGGCAGGCTTGGATCATAGTCCCGTTCAATTGCGACACTCTGGTTGACTTCTAAATCAACAAGTTGACGGATCTTCTCGAGTATTAAGTGAAGGTTCTCTGACTGTTTCTTGCCCGGCTTTTGTGGCCCCAGGAGACGATCAACCAAAGCGCGTAGCCTATCAGCCTGTTCGATGATGATTTGGGTATATTCGGCCAAGTTAGGATCGGGCAGTGTTCTTTCTAGTAGTTGCGCCGCGCCTCTTAATCCACCTAAAGGGTTCTTTATTTCGTGGGCAAGACCACGTACCAGTAGTTTGGCTGCTTGTTGTTGCGCGTGTTGATTGAGCTCTTGCGACAGGCGGCGTTGTTGACCGATTTTTCGCATTTCAACCAGCAGCATGAGTTCTCTGTTCCAAGATATAGGGCTTACGGTTACCTCTAACATCAGCGGCTTACCATCGACGACAAAGGTGACATCGCTGTCAGTAATACTTTGTCCACTCTGAAGTGGCTGCGACAGCAGGGCAAGATCCATTGAAGCGTGTTGAATTAGATGAGATAGAGGATGGTCGACGATACGTTTGGCACTCTGAGCGAAAAGCTGTTCTGCTGCAGGGTTGGCGTATTTCACCTGTAGCGCCTCGTTCATGATGAGAATCGATGTAACCTGATGGTTCAGAATGATGTCGTTTAGTTCGCTATCCACTTTAGTGCCCCATTCTTGATCTTGAATTGTGCAATGCACCAAAGTGGTGCGAAGGAGAATTCAAGTATGGCGCATAGAATGTGAGAACTGAAGTGAAAAGTACGATATCACTAGGATTGTGGCTAACGTTTCACAGAGTTTTTGGTTACTCGCAGTATATGCACCGTAATAGGTTGAGATAATGCAATAAGCTTGCCGTCTCTAACCACTTGAATGCTAAACGAGTTACGCCCCCTATCTAGGTGCATTAATTGCCATTCCTGATTGGTTGTTAGCGGTTGGTGTTGAGTCTGGTTTATTGTTAGTTGGAGCTGTTCTCCTTGCTCAAGTTGGCGGTTGAGTTCTGCTCGTACGACTAAAGCGCCGTTATTGCTTCTGATTACTTGGTCGTTGCTTGGCTGTGTGATAGTGACTTGTATCGGTAAGGCGGGGGTGGATTTCTTATCAGGTGGTGCGCTTGTCTTGATAGCAGCTTCGCTGGGAGTTGGAGGGTTGAGGTTAAAGTCGCTCAGCTCAATCTTGGTGCTTGTGTTTGATTGAGGCATATCACTGAAGTGAACCACGCCTTTTTCATCTACCCAAGTGTAAATAGTCTCGGCTTGGGCAACAGACATTATCAACAAAAAAGTAATGATTAGATGATAACAGTGCATATGTCCTCCAGGCTCTAGCAAGGACGATATTAGCAGGGAGTATTTTCTGACAGGTATGAAAAAGGCCCACCTGCGAGGTGAGCCTTAGTTTTATGTAACTTGACGCGCTACCGCGAACTAAAGTTGATTATACAGAGTAGTACAATTCAAACTCTAGTGGGTGAGTAGTCATGTTTACTTTCTCTACGTCTTGAGCTTTAAGGTCGATGTAAGAATCGATGAAGTCGTCAGAGAATACGCCGCCAGCTGTTAGGAACTCACGGTCTGCGTCTAGACACTCTAGAGCTTCTTTTAGAGAGTAAGCAACAGTTGGGATTTCAGCTGCTTCTTCTGCTGGAAGGTCGTAAAGGTCTTTATCCATTGCTTCACCTGGGTGGATCTTGTTCTTAATACCGTCAAGACCAGCCATTAGCATTGCTGCGAAACATAGGTATGGGTTCGCTGATGGGTCACCAAAGCGTAGCTCGATACGACGTGCTTTAGGGCTTGGTACCACTGGGATACGGATAGAAGCAGAACGGTTACGTGCTGAGTAAGCAAGCATAACTGGCGCTTCGAAGCCTGGTACAAGACGCTTGTACGAGTTAGTAGATGCGTTAGCAAATGCGTTGATTGCTTTAGCGTGCTTGATGATACCACCGATGTAGTAAAGAGCCATTTCAGATAGGCCGCCGTACTTGTCGCCAGCGAATAGGTTAACACCGTCTTTCGCTAGAGATTGGTGAACGTGCATACCAGAACCGTTATCACCAACTAGTGGCTTAGGCATGAATGTCGCTGTTTTACCAAATGCGTGAGCAACGTTATGTACAACGTACTTGTAAACCTGAATTTCATCAGCTTTAGCAGTTAGAGTGTTGAAGCGAGTCGCGATTTCGTTCTGACCTGCAGTCGCAACTTCGTGGTGGTGTGCTTCTACAACTTGGCCCATCTCTTCTAGGATTAGACACATTGCGCTACGGATATCTTGAGAAGAATCCACTGGTGCTACTGGGAAGTAACCACCTTTAACGCCAGGACGGTGACCTTTGTTACCGCCTTCGTAGTCAGAACCTGTGTTCCAAGCTGCTTCTACGTCGTCGATTTTGAAGAAAGAACCTGACATGTCAGTTGCGAACTTAACGTCGTCAAATAGGAAGAACTCTGGCTCAGGACCAACAAGTACAGTATCAGCGATACCTGTAGCGCGTAGGTAATCTTCAGCGCGTTTTGCGATTGAGCGTGGGTCACGGTCGTAGCCTTGCATTGTTGCAGGCTCAAGGATGTCACAACGAACGTTTAGTGTTGCATCTTCAGTGAACGGGTCTAGAACAGCAGATGATGCATCTGGCATCATTACCATGTCTGATTCGTTGATGCCTTTCCAGCCAGCAACTGATGAACCGTCAAACATTTTACCTTCTTCGAAGAAGTCTGCGTCTACTTGGTGTGCCGGGATAGATACGTGTTGCTCTTTACCTTTAGTATCGGTAAAGCGTAGGTCAACAAACTTAACTTCGTTTTCTTGGATAAGAGATAGAACGTTTTCTACTGACATCTTGGATAACCTCCAGTGTTATTAAAGCGGTTTAGCTCGATTCGGTTAATGAAATCCAGCATTGATTAATCTCTTTGTTCAATTGTATTAATCGATGCTACTTTCCATTAAGCCAAAACTGTGCCAAAAAAATTAATCCATTAATTTCAAGAAATTAGCGATTTTAGGCTTAACTTGGTGCAGCTGATTGCACCAAAATGATCTTTGTTTGCACTTTGTTGGTGCAGTGGTTTTGCTTTGCACCAAGATAAGACAAAGTCGATATCCATTCAGCCTAGTTTTTGCCCTCATGTCAATGGGGATTTGTCTCTAGTCGGGTTCCGCTTGCGCTCTATCAATAAAATAATCGCCGAAATGAAGCGAATCAGATCACATATTTCTGGGTTTTTCGCTAGAATCTGGTACATTACGGTCGTTTTTTTAATCAAATAGGCAGTGCTCATAAAATCTACGATTTAGAGGGTTGCTTCTTTTATAAGTGAATCAATATCCATGGCTACTCCACAGATTGATAATTTAAGAAATATCGCGATCATCGCGCACGTTGACCACGGTAAAACTACACTGGTTGATAAACTGCTACAGCAATCAGGTACTTTAGAGTCTCGCGGCGAAGCTGAAGAGCGAGTCATGGACTCGAACGACATCGAGAAAGAGCGTGGCATTACCATTCTTGCTAAGAACACAGCAATTAACTGGAATGACTACCGCATCAACATCGTAGATACTCCGGGACACGCGGACTTCGGTGGTGAAGTAGAACGTATCATGTCGATGGTAGATTCAGTACTACTTATCGTAGACGCAGTTGACGGCCCAATGCCACAAACTCGCTTTGTAACACAAAAAGCATTTGCTCACGGTCTTAAGCCAATCGTCGTTATCAACAAGATTGACCGCCCAGGTGCGCGTCCTGATTGGGTTATGGACCAAGTATTCGACCTATTCGATAACCTAGGTGCGACTGACGAACAGCTAGACTTTAAAGTGGTTTACGCTTCTGCACTTAACGGTTGGGCTTCTCTAGAAGAGGGCGAAACTGGCGAAGACATGGAACCATTATTTGAAACTATCGTTAAAGAAGTAGCGGCACCACAAGTTGACCTTGATGGCCCACTGCAGATGCAAGTTTCTCAGCTAGACTACAGCTCTTACGTAGGTGTTATCGGTGTTGCTCGTGTAACTCGCGGTAGCGTTAAGCCTAACCAACAAGTAACAGTGGTTGGCGCTGACGGCAAAACCCGTAACGGTAAAGTTGGTACGGTAATGGGTTACCTAGGTCTTGAGCGTCACGAAGTTGATCAAGCGAACGCTGGTGACATCATTGCAATCACTGGCCTAGGCGAGCTAAAAATCTCAGACACTATCTGTGCTCAAAACCAAGTTGAAGCTCTACCAGCACTGTCTGTAGATGAGCCGACAGTAACGATGACGTTCCAAGTAAACACTTCACCATTCGCTGGTAAAGAAGGTAAGTTCGTAACGTCACGTAATATCCTAGAGCGTCTAGAGAAAGAACTGGTACACAACGTTGCACTGCGCGTTGAGCAAACTGATGATCCAGATAAATTCCGCGTTTCAGGTCGTGGTGAACTTCACCTATCTATCCTGATCGAAAACATGCGTCGTGAAGGCTTCGAGCTAGCGGTTTCTCGTCCAGAAGTAATCATCAAAGAAGAAGATGGTCAGCTAATGGAACCGTTTGAAACAGTAACGATTGACGTGATGGAAGAGCACCAAGGCGGTATCATGGAGAACATCGGCTTACGTAAGGGTGAGCTAACTGACATGTCTCCAGATGGTAAAGGCCGTGTTCGTATGGACTTCGTTATGCCTTCTCGTGGTCTAATCGGTTTCCAAACTGAGTTCATGACACTAACGTCTGGTTCTGGTCTTCTTTACCATACGTTCGATCATTACGGTCCTCACAAAGGTGGTGAAATCGGTCAGCGCATCAATGGCGTACTAATTTCTAACGGTATGGGTAAAGCGCTAACTAACGCACTATTCAACCTACAAGAGCGTGGTCGTATGTTCATTGGTCACGGTGTTGAAGTGTACGAAGGTATGGTTGTTGGTATTCACAGCCGCGATAACGACCTAACAGTAAACGTACTGAAAGGTAAGCAGTTAACTAACGTTCGTGCTTCTGGTACTGATGATGCGCAGGTTCTTACTCCGCCAATCAAAATGACTCTTGAGCAAGCGCTTGAATTCATCGATGATGACGAACTAGTAGAAGTAACGCCAGAAAGCATCCGTATCCGTAAGAAGTTCCTAACGGAATCGGATCGTAAGCGTGAAGCACGTAGCGCTAAGTAATCTCGCTTATTAGTAATTGTTTTTATAGAGCCCTGAGTTGTGACCAACTTGGGGCTTTTTTTGATGGTAAGGGACTAGGGTCAACAGACCTATGATGATTATGAAACCTATAGTAATTACTGGTGGCCCGGGAGCAGGGAAAACCACCATTATTGATGCATTAGCTGAGATGGGGCACAACACTTATGCTGAGTCTTCGCGTCGTTTGATTGAGGAGCAGAGTGCTTTAGAGGATGGTATCTTGCCATGGCATGATATGGCCGGCTTCGTCAAACTGTGTTTAGAAGTGATGGATGAACAAAAGCGTCAAGCAAACCAGGATGAAGGTTACTCATTTCTTGATCGAGCCAGTGGCGATTTGATTGCGTATTCGCGACTCAGTGGACTGACACCAAGCGAAGAGCTTAAACAAGCCGCACAGGGCTATTACCCTACGGTGTTTGTCTGTCGTCCCAATGAGATCACTTATGTGCAAGATGAGGTGCGCCCATACCCGTTTGAGCAGGCACTCGAGATCCATGAATTGTTAGTGACGGCTTATCAGGAGTTAGGCTACCAAGTGGTAGATGTTCCGTTTGATAAAGTGCCGAGTCGCTGTGACTTTATTTTGAGTTGCTTGGCAGCAGGCCAGTGATTGAACGCCCCTAGCGAGGGGCGATACTCGCTTGGATTAGCTACTTCTGGCTAAGCTTTTGCAGAAACTTATCCGATTCCGCAATCGCTGATTTCATCTCGGTGATGGCGACTTCGATATCTTGTTCTAAGCTCATAAACTCACCTTGTAGAGAGCCGATTGCATTGGCGTTTAGGTTGTGTTTTAGGTAGAGGGTGTTGTCGCGTAAGGTATTGAGGACAGGTGTCATCTTATCTTCAGCGCGCCTCATTGCCGTTAGCATGGTCTTGTAGGATCGCTGGGTCTCTTTAAGTTTCTGCTCACTGGCGCGTTTAAGTTTGCTACTGGTATAGAGCTCCAGCTCGTCTTGCCACTCGGCAAATAGGGCACCTGATACATCTTCGATGGCGGCAATACGGTCGCTGACATCCTGTGCGGCTTTTTCGCTATCTTGGTATTTATCATTAATCTGATTGTAAACGCTTTCGAGTTCTCCACCATTGAAGTTGGTTAATGCAGAAAGAGCCTCTAAAGCACTGGTAAATTCTTGCTGTGCGTCTTGTTGTGACTGCTTAGCATCTTCAACCCGATCCACCATGATGTCGCGTTTATGGTAGCCTACTTGTTCCATTGCCGAGTAATAGGCGGATTGACACCCCGTCAAGGTAAAAATCGACAATACAATTACCAGTAAGTACGGCATGATGGTTTCCTTTCCTTTAGAGTTATAATGTTTAGGATGAACGAGATAGTAGGGAGTTACAAGTTGAAAATCGAGCCAATGATCAAGGAAGTAGGGCTATTCACACGCTACCTGCTCACTCGAATGGTTCATGACCGAGTTAATGTGAATGCAGGTTATCTTGCCTACATCACTTTGCTATCTATTGTGCCGATGTTGACGGTGTTACTGTCGGTTCTCTCCTCTTTTGCCATTTTTGAAAACGCAGGCACGGCGCTACAAGATTTTGTCATTACCCACTTTGTGCCAGCGGCAGGCGATGCAGTAAAGAGTGCTCTGTTAGAGTTTGTTGCTAATACTGGCAAAATGAGTGCGGTCGGTGGTGCGTTTTTGTTTGTTGCAGCTTTAATGCTGATCTCGAATATCGACAAGAACCTTAACTACATCTGGCGCGTGACAGATAAACGTCGCGCCGTGTTCTCTTTCTCCATGTATTGGATGGTACTGACCCTAGGACCCATTTTGGTTGGGGCAAGTATTGCGGCAACTTCCTATGTAACTTCGCTTAAAATACTTGAAAGTGAAGCGATATCAGGCGCTTACAACCAATTGTTACGCTGGTTGCCTTTTTTGCTGTCGTTCTTCGCGTTTGTTGGCTTATATCTGCTAGTACCGAATAAAAAAGTGAAATTCTCACATGCTGTGGTGGGGGCTATCGTCGCTGCGTTGCTGTTTGAGGCGAGCAAAAAAGGCTTTGCCGCTTACATCACTCAGTTCCCATCTTATCAACTGATATACGGTGCATTGGCCGCCATTCCCATTCTATTTGTCTGGGTGTATTTGTGTTGGTTGATTGTATTATTCGGCGCAGAGGTGACGGCTTCGCTTGGTGAACGAGAGCAGTGGAGTGAGTTGCCAGAAATGGTAAAATCACGCAAACCAAATAGTACCCAACAGATAGGAAAACAGAGTGATAGCACTGATCCAGAGAGTGAGTGAAGCAGCCGTACGTGTAGATGGTGAAGTGGTTGGAGAGATCGACAAAGGTCTACTTGTGTTATTGGGTGTAGAAAAAGACGATGATGAAGCGAAAGCTAAGCGCCTGATGGAACGTGTTACGACTTACCGCGTGTTTGGTGACGAAGAGGACAAGATGAACCTCAACGTCAAACAAGTTGACGGTAAAGTGCTGGTGGTTTCCCAGTTCACTCTACCTGCGGACACCAAAAAGGGCACGCGAGCAGGGTTCTCACGCGGTGCTCATCCTGCGGACGCGGAACGCTTGTACGATTACTTTGCTGATCGCTGCGCAGAAGTATTGCCGACAGAGCGCGGACGCTTTGCGGCGGATATGAAAGTATCATTGGTCAATGATGGCCCTGTTACTTTCTGGTTGCAGGTATAATGACAAGGTTAGTAGTGAGACAAGCTTGTCTCTATAAAAAGGATTTTTATGTTTAAGCTGATCACGCCAAAAACAGATAACCAACTCAACAAGTACTACCACTTTCGTTGGCAGATGCTACGTGAGCCTTGGCGAATGCCGATTGGTTCCGAACGTGATGAATACGATCCGATGAGCTATCACCGCATGATAGTCGATGGTCGCGGTAGACCGATGGCGATTGGTCGACTTTACATTACCCCTGATAGTGAAGGTCAAATTCGCTATATGGCGGTAAAAGGCTCTCGACGCAGCAAAGGTATGGGTTCTTTAGTTCTGGTTGCGCTTGAGTCATTAGCACGTCAGGAAGGGGCAAAACGTTTAGTGTGTAATGCTCGCGAGGATGCGATCTCATTCTATGAGAAGAATGGTTTTGAACGTCGCGGTGAACTTACCGATGAGCGCGGTCCGGTTAGGCACCAGCAGATGGTCAAACACCTTGACCCTATGGCTAACGTACTACGTAAACCTGAATGGTGTACCGAGTTACAAGAACGCTGGGAGCACCAGATTCCCATCAGTGACAAAATGGGCATCAAGATAAACCAATACACGGGTTATCAGTTTGAATGTGGTGCGCAGCTAAACCCTAACTTAAACCCACACAACACCATGTTCGCTGGCTCTGCGTTTACCTTGGCAACGTTAACTGGCTGGGGTATGACTTGGCTGTTGATGAAAGAGCGTGGGTTAAGTGGTGATATCGTGCTTGCCGATAGTCAGATCCGCTACCGTCATCCGGTTACGCAAAACCCGGTTGCTTCCACATCTTTAGATGGTATCAGCGGAGATTTAGACCGTTTAGCCTCAGGCCGTAAAGCGCGTATTGTCATCCATGTCACCATCCATAGTGGCGACCAAGCGGCGGTAGAATTTATCGGTACCTACATGCTGATCCCTGACTATAAATCGGTGTTGGGAGTCGAGGAACCTTCAGGCGAGTGATCGCTTGGTGTTTGCGCTGATGCAGGCGCGTCACAGGTCTGCTTAATAACATTGGCGCGGTTTAGAATATCTGACCACAGCTCGCTACACTCTTGCTCTGATTTAAGTAGTAGAGTGGCAAATTGAGGCTTGGTCAGATCCATTTCGCCAGCAACTTGTGTCTCTGTGTTTGAACTGTTTATCGTAACTCTACCTCGGTCTGCTCGTAGCGCTATCTCTCCAAGCTTTAACTCTTGCTGATACTCTTTCGCTCCATCGATACTGTTTGCCACTATATCGGTTTGATGTAAGTGAGTGGTTACTCGCCCTGATAGGCTATGAGCGAGCATAGAGTAGTCACCAGATAGGCCACTTAGTTCCAAATCCACCTCTGCCAACCCTGACAGTGAGAACGGAAGATATTGATCTAATAGATAGTGTGCTAACGGTAAGCCATCAGCATGGAGTGTTAGTTGCCATGGCGCGCTCAACGACTCTCTTTGCCATGTGCCGCTAGCTTCAATATAGCCTTGCTCTAATGGGATAAAAGCGCGGTCTAAATTAAACTGGCCATCTTTGGTATGAGCGATCAGGTGCGCTTGAGTCGAGAGCAATTTGTCTAAGTTGGCCGCGTTGGCACTGACTTCAATACTGCCGTCGAGTAAGCCAAATTTATCTTTGTCGATCAGCGTTAATTGAGACCCTTCAACATTTAGCCCTGACACCTGCCAATAGGGTTGTTTTTCGATTTGGATTAGCTGAGTATTTTCCACTTCAAGCTGTTCGATAGTGAGTTTTTTCAGTGAAGAGCTGAGTGTTGTAAGGCTTGGAATAATCTGCTCTGTTTGCTCCAACCATTTAATGCTACTCAGTTTTAGCTTCTCAAGGTGAACGGTTTGTGGAGAAAACTGACCTTGCATTTGAACTCGTCCCTGCTTGAAGTCAGTATCAAATTCATCCAGCCTGATGCCATCTTTATTTAATCCCAGTTTTGCTCGCGGTGAAAACAGCTCGAGATGTGGATTACGGATGCTTTCCGCATTAAAAGAGGCATAACCAGACTGTTGATTCCAGACCGATTGCTCGAGATAGAGGTCTTCAATCGACGCATCTAACTGTTCAAACCGCCACTGACCATAGTTAAACGAGCTGCCGAGAATATCTAAGCTGTTGATGTGGTAAATAGGTAAGTTTAGCTGCTCTAGCGTGGTGGTAAGTTGTTCTATCTGACTCGATTCCGCGAGAGCGAGTTGGTCGATGGTGACATTGATTAATGACCAACCTTGCGGGTACTGCTCTGCTTGACCGGAAATCTTTGCCCCGCGCCAATCAAAAGAGCTACCAAAAATGGTGCTATCGGATGGCTGATAGCGCATATCGACGAGTAGCTTATCGAGCGCTTCTCCACGAACATAGAGCTGCTCAGCAGAAAGTTGAATATCACCATAAGGTAAGGTCTGTGAATCTGTTTGCCACAGCGGGTTTTCCACCTGCATGTTCACTTCGCGCGCAGACCAATTACCAGCATTGATATCAACATGTTTTAAGGCGAGTTGGTGGAGGGTGATATTATCGAACAGTGTTGGCGTTAGCTGTTCCAGTTCAATACTTGCCTGTTCAATCAGTATTGAATCAAAGGCGATTTTCCCATTTTGCCAAGGAACCTGGCTCAACCAAAACGTCAGTTTTGCTAGTGGGATGTGCTTATCACCATCAACGAGCTCTGCATCGGTAAGTGATATTTGCAGCGGCGGTTGGTAGTGTACTTGCGCCAATTTTAATTGATAGGGTGTGAGTTTTTCAACGAGTGCCGAAACGGCTTTAGGGGCATAGCTGGTTTGCAGCAGTACGTATACAGCTAGCGTAGATAGAGTGATGGCACTGACCACAAGTATGGTAAGCAGCAAGAGTGCTTTCTTCACGTTGACTCACTTTCCCTTGTCGATTGGTGCTCCTAGCTTGGTACAATTTTTCTTTTCAGGCAACAAAAAGCCCCTCAATATAGGCAACGTAGTTCACTTAAGAGGAGCCGCGTAGCGATTAACGGGGTATCGGGTCTTTGATATTTTTACCGCCCTAGGCCGATTAGGCTTGGGGCGTTTGTCTATAAAGAGGATAGATAAATCTCCGCGGAGGCTTTTTAAGCGTTTCGGC
>NZ_JATABG010000034.1:0-16670 GCF_036533755.1 Vibrio sp. M260118
TGACTCCCTCGACACACCCTAGTGGATGATTGGCAACAATGACGGTCGCGCCTGATTGTGGGATGTGCGTCAGCGACCCTTTGCAAACTTGGTAGTCGATACCGAGAACTTCAAGAGTAAAGCGAAGAAAGGCTTGTGTATCGCACCCAGCTGGGCGCTGGGCATAAAATTTATCGAGTTTACTCAGACCTGTTGCCCACTCAGTTAAGCTCTCTCCTAAGCGAAATGGGGTCTTCTTTGGCAAACGAAACGGACTTGAACCTTCCATAGCATCCTCAAAATCGTATTGGGTCGTTGTGAGGATAGGCAGAGGGTGTTGCAAAATGGCTTCAGTGCGATGAGATATTCGTGACCATGTAATGACGCTAGTATTACAGGCAATGACCAAAGGATCATATCGAGTACTACCAATCGACATATTGGTGCGTGTAACAATGAATTATTTAGCTTTACTAAAAAATATGTGCCTCACAAAACATACTAACTTGATATCGAAGTTTAGGTATTGATGCTAGATTTTATTAACGGGTGGGTTATTGATACTCCAAGCTTAAGACTTAGAGGTTGGTAACGAGTTTGATTGCCTTTGCTTATGCTGGTCTGGGATACTTCTCTTTCATATAGATAAAGAAGAGAAACGGGAACCGTTTGGTTCCCGTTGTTGTATCTAGTATCTAACCGCTAGTGTTTAACTGGTGCGATGAACTGCCATATGAGCGAGTGTGGTTAGCGCTTGCTTGTAATCGGATTCTTCTAAAACATCGAGTTCGGCAATCGCTTTGTCTGCTTCTTGGTAAGCTTTTTGGCGCGTGTAATCTAATGAGCCAGTTTGAGCCATAGTGGCAAGAATATCGTTTAAACGCTCCATACCATTGGCTTTCTCAATGGCTTCACGAATCATTTGTGCTTGTTCAGGGTTGCCATGCTTCATCGCATATAACAGCGGTAGAGTAGGTTTACCTTCTGCGAGATCGTCACCGACGTTCTTACCCATCTCCTCGCCATCTGAAGTGTAATCCATCACATCATCAATCAGCTGGAAAGCCGTGCCTAAGTATTTGCCATAGTTCTGCAGAGCAACTTCTACCTCTTCAGGAGCTTCATTTAGAACTGCTCCTATTTGGCAAGCAACTTCAAACAAGCGAGCCGTTTTAGAATAAATGACCTGCATGTAGCTCTCTTCAGTAGTATCTGGGTCATTACAATTCATCAACTGCTGAACTTCACCTTCTGCAATCACATTTACGGCGTCGCTCATTAGCTTGAGGATCTTTAATGATCCTAGTTCCGTCATCATTTGGAAAGAGCGGGTGTAAATGAAATCACCAACCAAAACGCTTGCCGCGTTACCAAACGCGGCATTGGCTGTTGCTTTGCCGCGACGCATGTCTGATTCATCGACAACATCGTCGTGCAACAGGGTCGCAGTATGGATAAATTCGATAAAGGCTGCAGCTGTGGTATGAGCCTCTCCTTTATAACCAAGCGCCTTCGCTGTTAAAACCGCTAAAAGAGGGCGTATACGTTTGCCGCCACTACTGACGATATAGAAACCGAGTTGGTTGATTAAAGAGACGTCAGAGTTAAGTTGGGCGTGAATTGTTTCGTTCACTTTTGCCATGTCATCGGCGGTGAGTGCTTGGATAGCTTTAAAATCCATTGTAATTCCGGCTGAAGTTAGAACGTGTAAGGTATTCTTATCTGTTTTAATTGCTGAATAATACACTAAAAAACGTTGATTAATACATGGTTAAAGGGCATCATCTGGGCACTTTTCATTGGCGATTAGCTTTTCGCCAATTTTTTCAAAATATGGCTTGTCATAGGTGCGACCTTTCTGTAGAATCTGCGCCCTATTGATGATTAGTTTAGCGCACACCCTTGATGCTCAAATAGCATACGGCTGTGCGGAAAAAGCGGAGTAAGATATGTACGCTGTTTTCCAATCTGGTGGTAAACAACACCGTGTAAGCGAAGGTCAAACCCTTCGTTTAGAGAAATTAGACGTTGAAACTGGTGCAACTGTTGAATTTGATAAAGTTCTTCTTGTTGCTAACGGTGAAGACATTAAAGTAGGTGCTCCTCTAGTAGAGGGCGGTAAAGTAGTTGCTGAAGTAGTACAACACGGTCGTGGCGATAAAGTTAAAATCGTTAAGTTCCGTCGTCGTAAGCACTCTCGTAAGCAACAAGGTCACCGTCAGTGGTTCACGGAAGTGAAAATCACTGGTATCAACGCTTAATCGATTAGGAGAGTTTAACAATGGCACACAAAAAAGCTGGTGGTTCTACTCGTAACGGCCGCGATTCAGAAAGCAAACGTCTAGGTGTTAAGCGTTTCGGTGGTGAATCTGTTCTTGCAGGTAACATCATCGTTCGTCAACGTGGTACTAAGTTCCACGCTGGTACTAACGTTGGTATCGGTAAAGACCACACTCTATTCGCTCTTACTGAAGGTAAGGTGAAGTTCGAAGTGAAAGGTCCTAAAAACCGTAAATTCGTTAGCATCGAAGCTGAGTAATTTAAACCTAGTTTAAATCACTTATTAGCTTTCAAGCTGAATTCAAAAGCCCTGCCGATTCGGCGGGGTTTTTTATTTATGGCAGCTGAAGGGATAGCTTCGAACCCTGGAATCTATACTAAGGCACTTTGAAAAAAGTCCCTCAATATGTATTCCAATACTAACCATGTAAGTAAGTCTTTAGATGTTTATTTTGGTTGGTAACAGTGGCAGAACGGTCGAAGATCAAGGAGATCGATCTGAAAATGGAATCTGCTAGAATTTATATCATTCATTTTTCTCTATCAGATAGGGATGGTGAGATGATATTTGCAACGCAGCTACGCTAAGTAGCACAAGGGCGGAGTAAGAGATGAAGTTCGTTGATGAAGCGGTAGTAAAAGTACAAGCCGGTGATGGCGGTAACGGTGTAGTGAGTTTCTGGCGTGAGAAATTCGTTGCGAAAGGTGGCCCTGATGGTGGCGACGGTGGTGATGGCGGTGATGTTTATATTCAAGCCGACGAAAACCTTAACACGCTAATTGATTATCGCTTCCAGCGCTTCTATGAAGCAGAACGTGGTGAAAATGGCCGTGGTGGCAACTGTACTGGTAAGCGTGGTAAAGACAAAGTGCTTCGCGTACCTGTTGGTACTCGTGCCGTCGATATTCACACCAATGAGATCGTGGCTGAAGTTGCTGAACATGGCAAAAAAGTGATGGTGGCGAAAGGTGGTTGGCACGGCTTAGGTAACACTCGTTTTAAGTCGTCAGTAAACCGAGCACCGCGTCAAAAGACGCTAGGTACTAAAGGTGAAATTCGAGAAGTTCGCCTAGAGTTGTTGCTACTTGCTGATGTAGGTATGCTTGGTTTGCCCAATGCAGGTAAGTCGACATTTATTCGCTCAGTATCTGCCGCAAAGCCAAAGGTTGCGGACTATCCGTTTACCACACTTATCCCTAGCTTGGGCGTAGTGAGTGTTGTTCCTGAGAAGAGCTTTGTGGTTGCCGATATTCCTGGCTTGATCGAGGGTGCGGCCGATGGTGCTGGTTTAGGTATTCGTTTCTTGAAGCACTTAGAGCGTTGTCGCGTGCTACTGCATATGATCGACATTATGCCGATTGATCAAAGCGATCCTGTTCAGAATGCATTGACCATCATTGATGAGCTAGAGCAGTACAGTGAGAAACTGGCAGACAAGCCTCGTTGGCTAATCTTCAATAAGGTTGATCTTATGCCTGAAGAGGAAGCGAACGAAGTGATCCAAAACATACTAGATGCGCTAGGTTGGGAAGAGGATTACTACAAGATTTCTGCGGTTAATAAGCAAGGCACGAAAGAGCTTTGTTACAAACTGGCTGACTTTATGGAAAACTTGCCACGCGAAGAGGAGGAGATCTCTGAAGAAGAGAAAGTCGACTTCATGTGGGATGATTACCATAAAGATGCGATGGCTGGTAGCGATGTCATCACTGAAGATGATGATGACTGGGATGATTGGGACGACGAAGAAGATGACGGCCATGTTGTCTATGTCCGCGATTAACAGTATCTAATTTTTCATAGCCGCAACGTCAATTGCGGCTTTTTTGTGTCTACATCAAATCATTGTCTCTGCTTTCATCGCAGAATAAAACAGTTCTAAAGGAATAGGATCAAATCATGGCATCTAAACAGCGGGCGGTGTCTCGTTTAATCGCCCAAGCTGGGCAAATGCTTTTAGCACATGGGGCTGAAAGTACTCTCGTTGGCGATCTCATGCGTCGCTTTGGATTAGCGGCAGGTATGGATGAAGTTGAAGTCTCATTATCGGCGAGCTCACTCGTTGTTACCACCGTATATCAAGAACATTGCATTACCACAGCACGTCGATGTGCCGATCGTGGTATCAACATGCGCGCCATTACCCAAGTTCAACGAATTTGTATCATGCTCGAGCGAGGCATTATTGACTGGTCAATGGCTCAGCGTCAGTTAGATAAAATCAGCCCTGAGCGTTACAACCGCTGGCTAGTTGTATTTATGATTGGCCTTTCGTGCGCGGCATTCAGTCGGCTCGCCGGTGGTGACTGGACGGTATTCTTGATGACTTTTATCGCTTCAGCGACCGGTATGGTGGTTAGACAAGAGATTGGTCATCGCCACTTCAACCCTCTAATGAACTTCACGGCCACTGCTTTTGTGACGACCTTTGTCTCTGCTCAAGCTGTGATATACGAGTTAGGTAACTCCCCATCGATAGTCATGGCATCATCTGTTTTAATGCTCGTTCCGGGCTTTCCACTCATCAACTCAGTCGCAGATATGCTAAAAGGCTACATCAATATGGGCATTGCGCGTTTTGTTATGGCGAGCTTGCTCACCCTTGCAACTAGCTTAGGTATTGTTGCAGCAATGAGTTTAGTGGGTGTTTGGGGTTGGGTAGCATGATTAATGTCGATCTTTTATTTGGTCTATTGAACGATATGTTCTTTGCTGCCATTCCTGCAGTTGGCTTTGCCTTGGTGTTCAATGTTCCACAAAAGGCACTAATCTATTGTGCGCTTGGTGGTGCTATCGGTCATGGTTCGCGCTATTTAATGATGCAGTTTGGGATTCCTATTGAATGGGCAACATTCTTTGCTGCGATCATAGTTAGCATGGTGGGCATTCATTGGTCTGCTCGTTTCTTAGCTCACCCGAAAGTCTTTACTGTTGCTTCGCTAATTCCTATGGTCCCTGGCGTTTTTGCTTTCAAAGCGATGATCGCTTTGGTCGAATTGAATCATAGAGGCTACAGCCCAGAACTGGTTGCTATGTCAGTAGAAAACTTCCTGAAAGCGATGTTTATTATTGCTGGATTGGCTGTTGGCTTAGCCATGCCAGGCTTGCTATTCTATCGCCGCAAACCAATCGTATAAAATCCTAGGAGCTAAGGAATGATCATTAGTATGGTTGCCGCGATGGCACAAAATAGAATCATCGGAAAAGACAACCAAATGCCTTGGCATCTGCCAGCTGATTTTGCTTGGTTTAAACGTTGTACTATGGGCAAGCCAGTGGTGATGGGGCGCAAAACTTATGACTCTATTGGTCGTCCTCTTCCGGGTAGACAAAACATTGTGATTAGTCGTGATGCGTCGTTAGTTATCGACGGAGTAACGACGGTGACCTCGATTGATGATGCTTTGCAAGCTGCCGGAGATGTCGAAGAAGTCATGATCATTGGCGGAGGAACGATTTATCAAGCTTGTTTGCCCCGTGCAACTAAGCTCTACGTTACTTACATTGATGCTGAGATTGATGGTGATACTCAGTTTCCTGCATGGAGTGAAGAGTTTAAAGAGACTTACTCTGAAACTTACTCGGCAGATGAGAAGAACGCATATGATATGCGTTTTGTGGTACTTGAGATAAATTGATAGGAACGGGCTACGCCCTGCGAGATGCGAGAATGCTTTGCTCCGAGATCGGGCTTCGCCCTTCGAGAAGAGAACAGTGGTGAGTTGAGCAAGAGTTGCAGGAAATTTAGGGCCTGATTTGCTTTTAATTATCTGAATTTAAGAGAAACGGTTGGCATTGTGTGCCAACCCTTCAGAGTTTACTCGTTACTCGTTACTCGTTACTCGTTAACGCTTTTTGAATAAAGAACTGCTTATCTTCCCACCTTAACATCGTTAAGCTACCGCCCCAGACACAGCCCGTGTCTAAGCCGATTACCTCTTCATTTTGGTAGCCTTCAAGTGCTGCCCAGTGACCAAATAGCACAGTTTTTTCGAGCTTTATTCTGTTTTTGACTTTGAACCAAGGCATGAGCTTGTCGCTATGTATCTTACTCGGTGGAAGTTTGCACTCCATATCGAGCTTGCCTTCCTCATTGCAAAATCGCATGCGAGTAAAGGCATTGATGATATAACGGTAACGTTCTATTCCTTGTAAAGATTCATTCCACAAGTCAGGTTGATTTGAGTACATATTCTCAATCAGCCACGCCCATTTTTCACTACGTAGAATGGTCTCCACTTCAGTAGCTGCTTCTCGAGCTTGTTGTAAAGACCATTGTGGCGAGATGCCAGCATGGCACATAACAAACTCATCGTGCTCGGCGAGCAATGGCTGTTGTTTTAGCCACGCTAGTAATTCTTGTTTGTCTTTGGCGGAAAAAATCGCAGCGGTCTTGTCTTTAGTTTTTACTTTAAACAGACCTAGGGATACCGCCAGTAGATGCAGGTCATGATTACCTAGCACCACTTTGACTGCATCCCCTAGGGAGTATAGAAAACGTAATACTGCTAGAGATTTAGGGCCTCTTGCAACTAAGTCTCCTGCAACCCATAAGTTATCTTGGTTCACATCGAACTGAACCTTATCGAGCAGTAATAGCAGTTCATCAAGACAACCTTGTAGGTCACCGACAATATATGTAGCCAAAGTAGAGCCTTAATTGAGTATGTTAGGGATTGCGAGACGAAATGGTTCAATTTCAACGGAAAATTCATCGCCATTGTCGTCATGCATAATGTACTGGCCCTGCATCACTCCAACAGGTGTTTCAATCACAGTACCGCTGTTGTATGTATACTCATCGCTCGCTGCAATGAAGGGTTGTTGGCCGACGACGCCTTCACCTTCAACGGTCATCTGTTTACCGTTTGCGTCAGTGATGAGCCAACGGCGACTGATTAATTGTACCGTTTGTTGGCTAAGATTTTTGATAGTGATGATATAGGCAAAAACATAACGTTTTGCATCGGGTTGAGATTGTTCAGGGATGTACTTGGTGTGGACTTGGACTTTTATACAAGGGTTAGCTTCCATGTAAACTCCTTAAGTCAAAAAAGAGTGATAAACCTATGATTTATCACTCTAAGTATACTGCGCTTATTGGTGATTTGCGTCTAGCCAGTTAGCCATATCGACAAATTGCTCTAGGGTGAGATTTTCTGGACGCATACCCGGGTTCACGCCCAACTGCTCTAGAGTCTCAGCACTCATTAGAGCTTTATAACAGTTACGTACTGTTTTACGGCGTTGGTTGAAACCTTCACGACATACGCGATCCAGCCATTTTAGGCTTGTTGTTGGATGCGGAATCTCTTCGTACGGAACTAGACGCACGACTGCTGAATCCACTTTAGGTGGTGGAACGAAAGCTGTAGGTGGCACTTCTAGAACGGGAACTACTTTGCAGTAGTATTGAGCCATTACGGTTAAACGGCCGTAAGCTTTAGTTCCAGGACCCGCTGCTAAGCGATTAACAACTTCTTTTTGCAGCATAAAGTGCATATCTTGAACGTCTTTATGGAACTCAAATAGGTGGAACATCAAAGGTGTTGAGATGTTGTAAGGTAAGTTGCCAAAAATACGTAGCTTGTTGTTTGGTTTAACGAGCTGAGTGAAGTCGAAGCGCATCGCATCGCCTTCATGAATGGTCAGCTTGTCACCTAAATCTGGGTGGTTACGCAAGCGCTCAGCGAGGTCTCGGTCAAGTTCAATCACAGTAAACTTGTCGACTTCTTTACCTACCGGCTCAGTGATTGCGCCCAAGCCTGGGCCAATCTCAACTAGGTTCTGACCAGGTTTTGGATTAATCGCAGAGACAATCCCATCAATGATGTAAGGATCATTAAGGAAGTTTTGACCAAAGCGCTTTCTTGCTTTGTGCCCTAAGTGGACATCGTTTCTCATAGTATTCTCAAGTTAATTCGATTTATTATCGACTAGCTCAATGGCATGAGCTAAAGCCGTTCTAAAGCTTCCTGTGTCCGCATTGCCTGTCCCTGCGAGGTCAAGTGCGGTGCCGTGATCAACGGAGGTCCTTATAAACGGTAAGCCCAAAGTGATATTCACTGAGCGGCCAAAGCCTTTATATTTTAATACAGGAAGTACCTGATCGTGATACATCCCGAGTACTGCATCGGCATCTTGCAAATATTTGTCATTGAAGATGGTGTCAGCGGGCAAAGGACCAATAAGATTGATGCCTTTCTCCTGACGCAGCTTATCTAGTGTTGGAGTGATAGTCCTGATCTCTTCTGAGCCAAGTACACCATCTTCTCCAGCATGTGGATTTAGTCCACACACATATATTTTAGGCTCAGAAATGGCGAATTTCTCAACGAGATCCTTGTGCAGGATATCAATGATCTTTTCAAGTCTCTCTTCAGTTACTGCCTGAGACACATAAGCAAGAGGAATATGTGTCGTAACAAGTGCGACGCGCAATCCCTCTGTAGCTAGCATCATGACAACAAGCGGAGTATTCGACTTTTCAGCGAAAAACTCGGTATGGCCACTAAATGCTACACCAGCTCGGTTGATGACCCCTTTGTGCACAGGGCCGGTGACAATAGCATCAAATTCATTGTTCATACAGCCTAAAGCGGCTCTTTCTAATGTTTTTAATACATATTGACCATTTGCTTCGTCGAGTTGTCCGGGGATCGCTTTAGTTTCCATCGCGATATGATCCACAACTAGCGTTCCTGCTTTTTGTGGCACAATCTCCGCATCGGCTTGATAGTCAATCAGTTGTACAGAAATACCAAGTTGTTCAGCGCGCTCTGCCAGCATTTGTTTGTCAGCACTCACCACAATCTGGTGGCTCCAGTTCTCTTCTGATAAGGCAAGAACGAGGTCAGGGCCAATACCTGCAGGTTCGCCTGCAGTGACAATGATGCGTTTAACGGTCATCTTGATCGTCTTCTTCTACGATTTCAACAAAGGCACTTGCACGAATTTCCTGCAGCCATGCGCTTGCTTCTTCATTGAACTTACGATTGAATAAGATGCGATAAGCTTTGTTTTTAAGTGCTGAGTCGGTGCGATCGACTTCGCGACGGTCAAGGACTTCAACGATATGCCAGCCGTGAACAGTTTTAAACGGCTCACTGATTTGACCAACAGGCAGAGTATCCACTTGGTGCTTAAACTCTGGTACGTATAGGTCTGAAGTTTGATAGCCTAGTTCACCATCTTGAGCCGCAGAGCCTGGATCTTGGCTGTACTGCTGCGCCATTTCTCCGAACGTAGACTCGCCGTCTTTAATGCGGCGAATGATTTCGTTGAGGTCATTTTGTACCCCTTTGTCGCTTAGTATTACCGTCGGTTTAATTAAAATATGGCGAGCATTGATTTCTGTAACTGCTACGGTTTCAAGGCCTTTCACATCTTCAATCTTAAGAATGTGAAAACCAACCCCACTTCTAAATGGACCGATAATGCTGCCTTTGTTTTGCAGTTTTATCTGGTCAGCAAAAATGGTTGGCATCTCCTCTTGGCGCATCCAGCCCCAATCACCACCTTGCAGTGCTTTTGGTCCTTTCGAGTAGGTGTAAGCCATAGTGCTGAAATCAGCGCCATTGTTTAACTCTTTAACTAAACGTTTTGCTTCGGCTTCGATGGCTGCTTTGTCGTCACCATCGTTAACTCGTAGTTGAATGTGACCGATCTTGTATTGAACCGTGGCGTTGGTCTCTTTTGCTAGAATATCGGCTAAGTTTTCGACTTCGGCAGGCAGAATATTAATTCTGCGTCTTACTAGCGCATTTCGAGCTTCACTCGCGGCAATTTCGCGGCGGATCTGCTCACGGAACTCTGCATAGCTTAAGCCCTCTTGGGTAATTGATTCACTAAGTTGCTCAACTGTTTGGTTGTTGTTATTGGCGATGTCTGCAATGGCCTCATTGAGGCGGTTATCATCAATACGTACACCAATACGCTCCGCTTCTTGTTGTTGAATGGTATCGACAATCAGTTTTTCAGTGACCTGCTCAATAAGAACGTTTTCTTCGGGTAGTGCTTGACCGCTCTTCTTTGCGTTGGCTTTGAGTGTTTTGATTGATACGTCAATATCACTTTGTAGCACTACACCTTCATTGACAATCACTGCCACTTTATCTAGCGGAACAGGCTCTGCTAATGCTGCGTTCATGACGCAAACAGAGGCCATCGAAAGTAGAGTGTGTTTCCAAAATTTCATTGAAAATCCTATAAAAGAGTTTGCTCACTGAGGTTTAGACAGCGAGCTAAGTAATTAGTTGTTTAAGAAGAATGGGCGACCGTAACCTAGTGAGTTACCTGCGTCATCAAGCCCTGCAAGGCCAGAGCTTGCACCAATTGCCGTACCGAAACCAATAATGCCAAAGTTGAGGCTAAAGTTATTTTCATACTCAGGCGTAGCATTCGGATAGTCTGCAAATCCGTTGTTTGAACTACTATTCCAAGTCTTCAACTTGTTGCTGTAGGTAAAGCCAATATACCAACAATCTGAGGTGTAGTTGATTCTTCCTAGCCACTCTAACGAGTTGTCAGTGGTCAAGTCGTAAAAGTATTGAGCGCTAGCATTCCATTTACGAGTGATTTGGTAACCTGCAAGAAAGCCTGCTTGAGAGATGCCATCTTCGGTAATGCTATCCAAATCCCCTAAGCTGCTTCCTAGCGTGTTTTCGATATACTGTTTAGTGACGTAGCGATAGTTACCCTGAATATAACCACCGTCAAAGCGATACTCTAAGGTGCTATTGCCCAACTGAACTTCACTCGTGTCAATATCGTATTGAATACCGCCGTGGTAGAAGAGGTAATCATCGTAGTTAAAGTCCATCTCTATAGCCCAAGCCGAGTAGTTGGAAGGCGATGAACTGTTATCTGAATCAAGCGACTGGTTTTTAGTATCTTTATCTAGATAGAATATTTGTCCAAACGAGATATTGAGGCGCTCTTTGTATGCATCATCAAAGAAGCGAGTCGAAGCACCATAGCTGAATTGGTTTGCGGCAGCTATTTCATCCACGCCACTGTACTTTCGACTGCGGAATAGACCGTAGTAATCAGTTTGAAGTAGAGTTGTATCGTACTTACCAATATTGCTTTGGTCTTTTTCTGGAACGTAGACGTATTGTACTTGAGGTTCTAGTGTTTGAGTGTAATTGCTCAAAACGACGGTATCGCGCTCAAGCACAAGGCCTGCATGGGTTCTGAACTCTGGAATCACTCGCGATACGTTCTCTTCTAAACCAAAGTTAGAGTTGGAGTTTTTATCGCCAGAGGTTATATCTACGCCATCTAAGTCTTGTTGGTAATAAGTGCCTAGTACTCTTGCTTCGGTCGTCCAGGCTCCCCATGTGGTGCCAATAGGTATTGTAATGCCAGGTTCAACGTGAACGCGTGTTGCAGAAGGTTGACTCACCCCATCCGTTTCAAAACGCGAGACATGGCTTACCATGTCAAAGTCCAAATAGCGCATGAGTTCCGGTGCGTAGTAGTTGAACTCTAATTGCGGCAGTAATCGATACGGAGTGGCACTTTGGGTCAACACTTGAAAGTCACGTGTTAATAGGGAAACATCCCAGTTGTCTGAGCGGTATGAGGCACGACCTTCTTGGATTAACTGACCATCTTCCTGCTTACCAATACCCGAGTCCATATCAGAGAAGTAGGTTATATCACTGACTTTTGAGTAATCAACCTCAAATTTCCAGTTCTTTTTATAGATGCCAGAGTGTTGCCATTGGAAGCCCCAGCGATCGCCCAGTTCTGGGTTCTTCTTATCATCTGCGAGAAATTCAGATTTTAAAGTGCTTAAACCGAAGTCAGTGAGATAGCGGAATTCACTGTCTAACTGTGTGCCACGGTTTTGCATGTATTTGAGCGTGGTCTTCAGGTCGTAATTGGGTGCCAAGTTCCAGTACACGGGAACTTCCATCTTAAAGCCATCTCGGGTGCCGTAAGAGACTTTCGGGTAGAGGAAGCCGGTTTTACGCGTGTCGCCGATAGGCACAGTAAGAAACGGTAGGTAGAATACGGGCACATTAACAATTTCAAACCTTGGGTTATAAAAAACGGCCTGCTCTTCATTTTGGTCAATATCGATGCTCGATGCACGCATACGCCAAGAGCTATCCCCTTCAGGACAAGAGGTGATGGTACCATCTTCGATCTCGTATACCGCTTTCCCTGTTTTCGCGACGTAAACCGCTTCGCCACGTCCCGGTTCACAAAGAAACTCGTAGTTGGTGTTCTCAAGAGTTACTTCTTCAGTATTGAGGTTGTTAGTCGCTTTGTCTGAGATCGTTTTGACTTCACCGTCACTAAAGGTCACATTACCCTCTGCAACCACAATGTTTTCTTGTTGGTGCATAGTGACGTTGTCCGCTAACATCCGCTTTTTGCCTTGGACTACAACCACATTGCCACGATAAGTCGCTTTATTACCATTAATGGCTTCTAGGCTGTCGGCTTCAACATTCACTGGTAGTTGGTTAGGGTTTTCTGCTTCAGGTTCATCGATCAAACATTGATCTATGATGGGCAATTCCTGCACACTATCGTCTGAAGAAACTTCTGCTTGAGTCTGAGGCACTACAAAAGCAGCACTGATTGAAGCGGCTAACAAGGTGCGGTGAAAACGTAACATCGAGTTTTACTATCCTGTTGAACTTGATATATCCGGTGAATAGGGACCGAATCTAAAATAAATCGGTCCTTATAATAAAGTAATTTACAGCTTACGGCACTATCAGACCGCTTGGCGAAGAAAAAATTCATAGATTGAGAGCACATAATGCATATTTTTGGCAAAATTCTCGGCGCATTCTTCGGTTTCCTTTTTGGGGGGCCATTGGGTGCAGTATTTGGTTTATTTATTGGCCATCAGTTTGATAAAGCTCGTCGTTTACGCCAAGCGGGCTTTAACTCAGGTTTTGGCAGTGGCCCAAGTCAATCTGAGCGACAGGAAGAATTCTTTAAAGCGGCCTTCGCCGTTATGGGTCATGTCGCAAAAGCCAAAGGGCAGGTGACCAGAGAAGAGATTCAGTTAGCGAGCGTTATGATGGATCGTATGAATCTTCATGGCGATCAGCGTAAGGCAGCGCAAGATGCCTTCCGAGAAGGCAAAGAGAGCGACTTTCCACTTGAAACCGTATTGGAGCGAGTACGTATCTCATCAGGTGGCCGATTTGATTTGATGCAATTCTTCTTAGAGTTACAGATATCGGCGGCTTTCGCTGACGGTGATGTTCATCCGAGTGAGCGCAGTGTGTTACACAAAGTTGCGCGCGGTCTAGGTTTTTCGTCGGATCAACTTGAGCAGCGTTTACGAATGCAAGAAGCGGCATTCAGGTTCCAGCAAGGAGGCTTTGGTGGGCAAGCTGGTGGCGGACATTCTCACCAATCCGGAGGTCATTGGCAGCAAGCGTCTACCGCGGATCAACTAAGCGATGCTTATAAGCTATTAGGTGTGGATAGTCGTGCTGACTCTAAGACCGTGAAACGGGCATACCGGAAATTGATGAATGAACACCATCCCGATAAGTTGATGGCAAAAGGTCTACCTCCTGAGATGATGAATGTGGCTAAGGAGAAAGCGCAAGAGATCCAGAATGCGTATGATCTAATTAAGAAAGCCAATAATTTTTGATCACTTTGTGATTGGCTGATTGATTAAGTCATTGTTGAAGTGGGCGGTGCTACCCGATTGGTCGTTGCCCACCATCACAATTAAACGAGGTAATTACGGCTTATAGAGCAAACCACTCCTTAATTGTCCTAGATCAATTTAGATTAAAATTTGTTGTTCTTATTTTGGTAGGATTGTCAAATTTACTTCTAAACTTACAATAATGTAATCTGAAATGACTAGTCACCATGAAGACAACTACAAGGAAAGTTGAGGAGTATGCTCAATGTCAGTTTGGTCTTAATGACCAATTTGCTGATATTCAAACCCGTATGCAGGTCCACCTCCCTAAGCTCGATAAAGTCTCTTTTGCACTTTATGACGAGCGCGAGCATCTGCTCAAAAGTTATGCAGACAGCTCTTCTCTGTCATTGAGCCTTACCCATTTTGAGGCTCCTCTTAGCTCACTGCCTTACTTAAAAAAAAGTATTGAAAGCCGATCGAAGGCATTCTTGAATGACGTTAACTGTTTGCATCCTTCTCCTCATATCGACTCGCTTTTGGAGGAGGGCTATCATTCGTCCGTAGCTATACCAACTTTTGTTGGCAGTAGCTTTAAAGGTTTTATTTTCCTCAATTCCTACCAAAAGCAAGCATTCTGCCCGCATGATATTGAGGTAGTAAAACCCTATTTAAAAATGCTCGAAGCGGCGATTTTTTCAGAGTATCAACTGATTACTGCATTAATCGAAAAGTCTAACAAACTGGTTGCTCGCTCTCCTGTCTATCAAAAAGAGTCTTTCAGCCATAAACAGCGCGTATCGACCTATACCAATATCATTGCATTAGCATTAGCGGATCTTTATGGGTTTGATGATGAGTATGTTGAGCATCTGACTTTGCTGTCTCAATACCATGATATGGGAAAAGTGATGGTGCCACCTGAGCTACTATGTAAGCAACTGCCACTGACTTGGGAAGAAACGCAAACGCTACGTGAACATATTCGTTACGGAGAAGAGATCGTTAATCGTTTTGTTAGTGAACTCAATGCTTCTGATCATTTAAGCGCTCAACTGATGCGGGATGTTGTCTCATATCATTACGAATTTTTAGATGGTAGCGGTTATCCCCATCATCTCAATGGCAACACGATTCCGATCAGCGCTAAGATTGTTTGTGTTGCTAATATCTTTGATGCGCTCACGACTCATAAGCCCTACAAACAAGCATGGTCCGTTCCGTATGCACTATTAGAGTTAGAAAAAATGGTTTGCGAGGGTAAGTTGGATGCAAGCTGTGTCAATGCTCTACGTGAGCAGCAGCATCAATTGAAGTCTATTATTCAACGCTATCCAGAGAGAGACCCTTCTGAGGGCTTATATTAATCACTGCTCTTTGGGTAGGAGAGGACTGAATAGTAAAAAGGCGTAGTAGGTATTAACCTGCTACGCCTTTTCAAATATGGTGGCCCCTCCCAGACTTGAATCTGAGTTGTAACGTGTTGTTTTTCATGTATAACCTCATTTTGTTTTTTAGGTTGTGGTACTAATGGTGGTACAATGCTATTTTGTCACCACCATTAAGTTAAAGAAAGTGTCTAGAACGCTTGTTTTGAGTGTTCCGCTTTGATTAAGCGTTCTAAGAATTCATTTCGACTTACTTCTGCGTTATCAGCCATTTTATCCAACATTTCTTTCGTGCTAGAACTTAGAGTGAAGTTGTATGATTTCTTGTTTTTCTTCTTCATAGCTAGTCGGTGCTTCTTTTGGCTCCATGCTTTCTTCATCTTGATGATGAATAGTTTTTTGGTGCTTGGGTCCGTGGGCCAAATATCAAAAGCCGCAATGCAGGCGTCATACCTTTCTTGGGTGGTTGTAGGGGTAGGGATAAACCATGGATAGGGGATAGGAGATTCGTTGTTGGTAATATAGCTGGCGAACCACTCGCACTGTTCATCACTGTTATTGTCAAGCCACAGATAGGTTTCTGTAGAGTAGACTTCTCCCCAGCATTGTTTCCAGTGCTCTAATAAAGTCCGTTTAGTTTCAAGAGGCATACTACTTCTATCAAGGAACTCAATTATGAGTTGGTGGCGTTCCTTTGCTGTTTTAGGGTGCTCACTGATGGCTAGTTTGCTGTATGGTACGGGGTCACTTCCTTGAGTAAGATTTAAGTTTAAGTTGTTGCCCCAGCCCTTAACAAACTCTTCATTTGCTAGCAATCGACAGCAGCACCATATCCAAAAACACATGCGTTCTTGGTCTCTATTGAGCCACTCTAATTCTTTTTGTGGAACGAGAAACGTAGAAGCTGAGTTAGTCATATCTCGTATATAAGACCTTCTTTCATCATCCTTATAAAAGCGGGCTCCTAGAGCGGAGTTTATTGCTCTGCAATAGTCTTGGCTTTTAGAAGGTTCAGGTGGTAGTTGAAAGCCATCTGCCAGCATCCCTCTCCAGTAGAAGCGACACTCTCTAAGGTTGTTAGTACTGATGGTTAAGCCGTCATCTTTCATTGTCATTTGCTCATTCCTTTGATGTTATGGTGTAGTATTTTAAGTTGTTTTTGTAGGGTGTTTTGTGAGCTTTTTATCATATGTTTGCACGTTCTTAAATTTTACAACTTTACCTCTGAATCCCTTTGTTTTAATGGGTTTCTGTGTTTTTTTGTTTCTTTTAATTTGGCGCAACTTGTTTTTATCATGTTATGGGGCTCAAGTGTTGGTACTTGAGTGCAGGAGCATGGAGGCCTTCTTTGATTTATTGCGGGGCTTTCAGGCTGAGGTTTAATCGT
>NZ_JATABG010000035.1:0-16519 GCF_036533755.1 Vibrio sp. M260118
CATAATTGATCACCCAGAGTGGTTGCTCATGCTGCTTGCGCCCCTGTTTGTCGCATTAATGCTTGCCGAATATTTTATCGGTCAAAGACGGGGAAACCTGCCGGAAAACTCAAGCTACAAATTGCCCGAAGTACTTTGTAACTTCTCACTCGCAGGAATGCATCAGCTTGCTGACCTTGTGACTGGCTTACTGATAGTAAAAGTCTATTTATGGCTGTTTGGTTGGAAGTTGTTTGAGATTGATATGAGCGTAACCTCATTCATTGTGCTCTTGATTCTACAGGATTTTTGCTATTACTGGTTTCATCGTGCGAGTCATCGAACTCGTTGGATGTGGGCAGCCCATGTCGCGCATCACAGCTCAGAGAGGATGAACTTTAGTACTGCATTTCGCCAAAGCTTGATGTATCCGATTGCGGGAATGTGGCTGTTCTGGGTGCCTTTGGTCATCGTCGGCTTTGAACCTAAATGGGTTGTCTTTGCTGTTTTACTCAATTTGGGCTTGCAGTTCTTTGTCCACACACAATGGATTCGCTCACTGGGGATACTTGAGCGAGTGTTTAACACCCCATCACACCACCGAGTTCATCATGGACGTAATCCACAGTACATAGACAAAAACTACGCTGGCGTGCTGATCATTTGGGATAAGCTCTTTGGTACCTTCGAGCCAGAGGTCGAGACAGTGCGCTACGGGATTACCAAGCCAGTGAATAGCTATAACCCACTTACTGTCACCTTTTCTGAATGGCGAGACATGTTCACTGCTGCGCAAAACGCGTCAAGCTTGAAACAAGGTTTAGCTGTTTTCCTTACACCGCCCAATGACAAACAATGACCGTGCGCTTTAACAGCTAACCCCAACCATGAGGCATACTCTCATCCTCGTTGTATTCTGCACCACAAACCGTGCACTTGTAGTAACTCACCATAGTGGGTGATTTATAAGTGCCGAAAATCACATCCGCCACAATACTCAGTAAACGAGCCTTCTAGCTGTTTCTTTTGCGCTGATTCTCCTCGATTTCCTCTGTGCTCAACCTTCTGTGGGACGTCTTTTGATTACAGTTGGTACAGTGTAAGAGGGTTTCACTTTGGGCCATTTATTTTCCTTATCAACAACCTTGGTCATCGAATCTACCAATGAGCAAAAGCTATATATACCCTATCCTTTTAAAAAAGACGAACACGAAACACATTAGCTTCAAATAATTGAATGAAATAGAATTCTACCAAGATTTGGACAATAGAAATGGTCTGTTTATTTGGCGAATACACGAGCTAGCCAGATGAACTAGCTCGATAACACCATGCAGATTAGTTCCATTTAAGGCCATCTTTCAACTTCAGTTCTATATATTCGACAGCAAACGGAACTTCAATTTCTTCATATATTCTTGCTGAACGATTTCCAGGAGAGGGCTGACGATTTTCATACCCCATTGATTTTCGCATTGCCTCTTCAGACACCCAAGTTTTCATTGTTGTTTGCCACTTCTTATCACAAATCCTAGGCGCATCTCGCTTCATCACACTGGTTAGCTTATTCTCCAAATCAATCACAGCCGAAACAATGTTTGCCTCCTTCTTAAGTGAACGAGAACCATCTTTATCAAGCTTGCCATTTTCCACATACATCTTGGTGTTATAGCAAATAGGAACTTCAAACGTGAACGGCCTAGTCTAGGCTCTAACACCATAAGGTAAGCTATTATTTTTACGAAATGACTCGGATGTATCCGTTGCGCAGTTTTGGAACACAATGCCATAGCAAAGCCCTCTAGAAGAGTTTGCTATTAGATTAAATTTCTCTTTGGTATTGGAGTTGCTCGCCCATACAAAATTACTACACTGCTTTCCATTCGCCCTTTGGATACATTCATTGAGGGCTCTTTGCTGAGCATCTTCTTTTTTACGATAGGCAGCCCAGCCATATGCCGAACCATCTTGATCAGATACAGTGTAATAATATCCAAATCCTTGCCCAGAGAATTCAAGCACGACACTACAATGATTACCGCCAGCCTTTCTACACTCGGACTTTGCCTTGTCAGCAGCTCCGGCCTGGGTCGGATAATCATGCGACCAACCATAGTAAAAGCCATTCTCATTGTCTACCGACAACGCAGCATAGCTCGTTCCATCGTTACTCGCGTGGACTTGAAAGCTGGAAACAACCAACAACAAGCTAGTAAACACTATATTTTTCATAACCATATCCATCTAGTTGTGACATATACATTTAAGCTTTAGACATTGGTTCTCTACTCGTCAAACCAGCAAAACAAATTAAGTTGAGAAGTTTATTTTCCTTTGATTTAAAACAATTTAGCCGCTGTAAGTGTCCATTTTATTCAGTATCAAAGTTTGCACTGGTAGACCGTGCACTTAATGCATCGAAAGCATTTTGGGTAGCTTATGTCAGCTAGATTTAACAAACCCCAAGCGCTGGTACTTTTCTATCGTCTTCTGCATCAAATCCAGCCTGACAGGTTTCGGCAGTACATCATCAAACCCTTGTTCAAGGTACGATAAAACATCCTTTTCAAAGGTGTTCGCAGTCAAGGCAACTATCGTTGTATCAGGAGCTAAGTTTTCTTCGCGAATGCGTTTCATCGCTTCAATCCCGTCCATGACTGGCATTTGGATGTCCATAAAAATGAGATCAAACGTTTTCTGGGCCAATATCTCTAAGCACTCCTGACCATCGTTGGCCACCTCTGAGTGAACGTTTAGTGTTGAGAGCATCTTAGAAGCAACAATTTGATTGACCTTCATGTCTTCAACAATGAGCACAGACAAAGATGGCGATGAAATTTCAATTTCCTCTTTGCCCTCCTTAGATTCTGTCGAGGAAAGGCTGCATAGTGTATTGAGCAAATGGTAAAGATCATAAGGCTTACTGAGCTTGGTTATGTTATCTAAGTTAGGTAGCTCCACCCCGACATCGGTATAAGCAATCACATGTGAAATACCGGGTTGAGACTGAACCAATTGCTCGAGATCAACGCTATCATGCTCATTATGGATGTAAACCAGCACACTACCCTTATTAGGAGCATAGAGGTTAAGTCGCGACAGTTCATCCACAATCACGTTTCGCACGAAGGCATTTTCAGCCAGTACACTGACTTGTTCGGTTAATGAACTTGGTAGCTCAAAACTCTGTTGACCGACAATTTCAACCGGGATACTAACCGTGAAAGTGGTGCCAAGTTTCATCTTACTCTGTACTGACAAGGTGCCGCCCATCAGTTGCACTAAGGATTGACTGATTGACAACCCTAACCCCGTTCCACCATATTTGCGGGTGATCGAGTCATCAGCCTGAGTAAACTCTTCAAACACCTTAGAAAGTTGCTCTTCATTCATTCCGATGCCGGTATCCTGAACCTTGATACTCAACATACTGGTTTCAATATCAATGTCGAAATGAATATCAACAAATCCGTGAGCAGTAAACTTCACCGCGTTGTAACTCAAGTTATTGACGATTTGCAGCAGTTTGGTTTTATCCGCCACTATCTGGTAGTTCTTGTCTAACGAGGTAGAAAAATAAACCTCAACGTCTGGCTTACTCATCTCAATAAAAATGGTTTTTGACACATATACTAGCTCTTCACAATAGAAGGTATCACGCTCAAGCTTCACCTTACCTTGTTCTATCTTGCTGATATCGAGCACACTGTTGATGAGCTTAAGCAGATGTTGTCCAGAGCTATTTATCAATGATGTAAACTGCCGAGTTTGATCATCACATTCAAGGTAGTACTCTTTTTGGCTTAAGCCTATAACCGAGTTTAGTGGCGTGCGCATCTCATGGGACATATTAGCCAAAAAGCGCGCTTTGGCCGTTGCACTCTCCTCAGCCAGTTTTTTAGCCGCTTCCATGTTATCTGTGCGCTCTTGTAGGTCATGGGCAAGCTTAATCTGATTGACGTACATCCATGAAATAGCGCCAATCATGATCATCGAAATGAACAGAATCAAACCAAGATAGAGTGACTGCCTGTCGTAGAAGTCTTCTTTAAACTGGGCAAACTGCATCTGATTTTTCTGTACGTTTGAGACGAAATTGGAAAGGTACAGGTTCAAGTCGCCATAAACTGCATCGAGCTCCTTCAACACATTCGCTGTCAGTGAATCGCTATCGAGGCTGACATTATTGAGGTGTAAAAATACGCGCTCGATATCGAATATTATTTCTGACAGCTTCTTCAAGTCACCGTATTGCTGGTGGATTCTTTGGGTACGTTCCGCCTGGAAATCTTGCAAAATACTCGAGCGCTGAACTCGAGCTTTCATCTTTAATTTGGCAAGTGTGCGATTTGAAGGGTTGGCCAAAAACACTAAGAGTTCATTTTTAACCGACAGCAACTTACCTTTTGCTGACAAGTTGTTGTTCACAATAGTCACATAGGGCTGAGGCGAGACATTCTTAATCTCGGACTGGGAGTAAAAAACATAGCCAATGATAAACATCAAAGCGACACACATGATGCCAATAATGATTGAGAATGCGTGACCGGGTTTGCCCCGGGTTTGAGAACTCGAACTACTCAACGACGATTTCCCTCACTTGCCATACCGATAGACTGTAGTAGAAATCGTTTCTCAACTCAGCATGATCCGCAAACGGGAATACGACAAAGAATGGCCCCTTGTCATCAATAGTCAAACGCTTTCCGGCTTCATGCGTTGCTAGTAATACTTGATATTTATCGAGGTCCGACACCGGAACAGTCACCACGTAGTCATCCCACGCGATAATTCTCACCGATTCACCACGGGATTTAACTAACTCAAGAATGCTACTGATCGTTGGCCCTTTGTATTCTACCGTTTGTTCAACCACGTGGTTATTGGTTTGAACGGTCACCTGTTGCAATTGGTCAATCATAGCCTGATCAAACTCTACCCCTTGGTCTGAGTTTGACTCTGCAATATTGCCTGAAACCCACAAAATTGGCTCACCCGTTGGAGCCGAGAGCGCCAGAACACTTTGGCTAAACAACAATAATATACTGGCAATGACTGTCGCTAACGTTTTCTGCATAAAAGCCTCAATGATCATAGTGATATAGATGGTCGCGGAATAACAAACACGCTTTCAAATCAGTATAGACAAAGAATGACTATGCGCTGCAATTAACTTCGCTTATCTCATTGAATCAAAGATAGTTTGCTTGCTACGGTACAATGGTAAAAATGTCTTGTTGGAGACTCAAACTGCTCTTGAAGAGAAGTAGCCACATACCAAAAAGGGACGATAACCGTCCCTTTCGTCTTCTATCTTGCTACTTTGTATGGAAAATCTGTTCAGTTTCCAAAGAAGTCATTGCGCGGATCTGACGCCATACATAGTAGAAGATGCCGAACATCATCAGCATGCTTGGAATCGCGATCATTGGGTAGCTGTAAAGCGTGAGTTTGCCTAACTCCTCATTGAACTCAGGCGTTCCGGCTGGGCTAGTAACAATCCAAGTTGCCAAGAAGTAGTTCATCGCCGAAGAGAAAGCAAATGTGCTGGCAAATAGGTAGTTAGATGACATCAGGCAACGATCAAACGCTTCTGTTTTACCGTTCTCTTTCAGGCGCTCAGTTATCACCTCTAAGTTGAGCACTGTGTCGTTCAAAACCATTTTCTGCATAAGAGGGTAACGAGTAAACGTCGATCCTAAAACAGCCAAACCAATCAGGCCAGGAATTAGCGCTTCTTTAACAGCTAACCAACGAGTATCAAGCTCTAAAAGGCCAATACCGCCCGTAAGCAAAACACTGACAAAGCCCAGCGCTGCGATAAAATTGAATTTCTTATTACGGATAAGATCCATGCCGCCATAAACAATCGGGAATAATAACGCGACAACCAGTGCCATTGCTGTACCAAGGTACTCATCGCCACTTAGTTTCATCAAAATAATTGAAGGAATAATAACGTTGAACAGGATCTCAAATAGAGGGTTCGACTTTTTGGTCGTGGTGTTACTCATAATTTCTTGTGACTCTTAATTTGTCGCTTCAGTATAACTTTGTACGGCAGTGTTCATTGGTTACTACAATAAGTAAAGCGTTAAAGTACCGAGTTGTGTAACGACTTATGAAATAATTAACGATTCAGGACGAAAAAGCCTACATTAGTTTGAGGCTACGGCCCTTGTCAGCCTGCGAACTACTCAAGGAAAACAGTAACTCTTGCTATACTACTGACGTTTTCATTCCAAACGAGTAATAACTATGGTCATTTTATCAACCACTTACGGCGATATCGAAATTGAATTAAACATGGAAAAGGCGCCAGTGAGTTCAAAGAACTTTCTACGTTACTGCCAAGAAGGCTTCTATGAGGGAACGATTTTCCACCGCGTGATAGATGGATTCATGATTCAAGGTGGTGGGCATACCGACGATATGACCGAGAAAGATACCCATGCACCGATCGCCAACGAAGCAAACCGTGGCTTGAAAAACACAACTGGCACTATCGCTTTCGCACGAACAGATGCGCCGCACTCTGCGACGGCTCAGTTCTTTATCAATCTAGATGACAATGACTTTCTGGATCACACAGCAAAAACCAACCAAGGTTGGGGCTACGCAGTGTTCGGTAAGGTAACAGCAGGCATGGAAGTGGTGAACAACATAGGTAAAGCTATGACTGGCAACAAGAAAGGCCACGATGATGTGCCGCTCGATACGATCAAGATTAACAAGGTAACCATCACAGAGTAACCTTGTAGATGCCTCACACTTGGTGAGGCATCCAATTATTCGACAGCGCTATAGAAGAGCTTTCAGCACCTGCTGGGCTAAGCTTTCATCCTCTTCCTCACTCAAGCCGCTAATCCCAATACCACCAACAACAGCGCCATTTATCTCGATAGGTAAGCCGCCTTTGAACCCAGTGATTTTCGGGTCAGTCCAATAGCCCAGTGTTTTACCTGTTTCTCTCGCCCAAGTGCCAAGGTTGCCACTCGGTTGACGATCACGAGCTGATGTATACGCTTTGCTTTGCGCCAGCACGCCTGCTTGTAGACTCACACCATCCATACGAATGAAACCAAGTAGCTCGCCGTGGGTATCACAAATACTTACTGCGATAGACTGGCTAGCCGCTGTTGCTTTGCTAATCGCCTCATTTATCAAGGCTTGTAGATTATTTTGATTCAACATTGTTATCTCCAATCTTCAACTAAGGCAGTGCGTGTCCGCGCGCTTTAACAAATAGGCTATACCACTCTTCACGAGTCAAACTAATGCTGGTTGCCACAGCACACGCTTTAATTCGCTCAAGGTTAGTAGTACCAATCACCGGCTGAATACTTGCTGGATGGCGACGCAAAAACGCCAATACGATCGCTTCGCTTGGAACTTGATACTTGTGGCAAAGCGTCGCCACATATTCAGCGGTGTTACGAACACTTTCACTGTCTGAGTGGCGACCTTGCTCAGAAAACGCACCTCTCGCCAGGCTACCCCATGCCTGAAGCTGAACATTGTTTGAACGACAGTACTCCAATGTGCCACTCGCAAAGTTAATCTCTTGCTGGCTTGGCGTACCCACCATCACACCATCGTTTAGCCAGTCTAGCTTAGCTAGTGACATTTCAACTTGGTTCGCCACAATCGGCATGTCTAACGCTGACTGCAAAAACTCAATTTGGTGATGATTCATGTTCGACACGCCAAGGTGGTCAAACTTACCCGCTTGTTTTAGCCGGTTCAATGCACCTGCTAACTCATCTAACTCAACCAAAGGATCTGGACGGTGCAACAAGAACACATCAAGCTTTTCGGTGTTAAGCCTGCTTAAGATGCCGTTTAATGATTCTGTCACCCACTCAGCAGAAAAATCATATCTTCCAGGGCCAAGATCATCTTCAAAACGAATACCGCACTTAGATTGCAGATACATCGAATCGCGCAGCGAAGGATTGTACTTTAGTACCTCGCCAAACGCTTGTTCAGCTTTGCTAAAGGTGTAAATGTCAGCATGGTCAAAGACATTGATTCCTGACTCCAGTGCAGTTTCAACAACGCTTTGTGCCTGCCTGATGTCATCGGCCTGAAGAGGGTTATCATTCCACCCTCCACCTAAACCCATGCACCCATACACCAATTGGCTTGCATTAGGTAAGTACTTACTAATCGGAGATTGATCCATAGCGGTCACCAGTTAAGTTTCTCATTCTGTTGAATAAATATTATTGTTTCCACATAGTTCAATAAACTAGCTAATAGTAAAAACACTGTTTACTATTAGGAAACTTAGCTAATCAATGATGTGAGCTTAAACAAGTGGATGTGAAAAACGTAGAGCGGCTAATGATGTTCTTAGAGCTTGCTGAACAGGGGAGCTTTACCAAAGCAACAGAGAAACTCGGCATATCCAAGGGTTATATGTCAAAGCAAATTAAAGCGCTTGAAGAGGAGCTCAAAACAAAGCTTGTGGTGCGCTCGACTCGCCATATGCGTTTAACAGCCGAAGGCCAGCGGGCCTATAACCATGGTTTAAAGATCAAGCATCAAATCCACGCGTTTAGAGATAATGTCCAAGAGGAAAACGAGCAGATTAGTGGGCTGCTTCGCCTAACCGCTCCCAAAATGTTTACTGAAGCATTTCTTAGCGATATCTGTTTTAAGTTCAAGCAGTCGCACCCGGATATAGAGTTTGAACTTAACTCAAGCTTTACCAAATATAACCTTATTCAAGATGATATCGATCTCGCAATCCGCGCAATCAATACCCCGCCAGACAACTTGGTCGCACATAAACTGTTTAGCTATCGACACATTTTGGTCGCATCTGCCAACTATCTAACAAACAGTGGCAATCCAAAGGTTGAAGGTGATCTTCTAAACCATAGTTGCCTGACGACCCTTCACCAGACAAATTGGCCACTGAAGTCGAGCAACCCTATCGTGTCTGGTTGGCTGAAGACCAATGAAAACCACGTGCTAAAACAGCAAGCGATACATGGGAAAGGAATTATTCGGGTACCGAGTTATTACGTTGAGCAAGAGATTGAGCGAGGAGAGTTGCAGGAGGTGCTGAGTAAACAGAACTCCGGGCAGACCAACACCTTCTACCTTTTGTATCCCCAACCGGTTTACCCACCAGCAAAACTCATCACGTTTATTGAGTACGTTAAAAGCTATTTTGCAAAGGAAATTTTGGACTGAGGCTGAACTTTAAACCTCAGTTTTACTTAACCTTAGCAACAAATATCAGCGCAATGCCACCAAGAACGAGTAGGCAAGATAGTACTGATATTAGGGTAATTGGCTCGCCCAATCCGACGCTACCTGCAATAAAAGCAATCACAGGTACGGCCAGTTGTGCCACCGAAGCTTGCAGCACTGAAATTTGTTTCACCACCTGATACCACAAAATGTAGCCAAAGCCAGAGGCAACGACGCCAGACATCAACGCCCACAACACACCATCTATAGTGGTGGTTTCAGATGAAATCAACACTGGGCTAGCGACAACCGCCAAGACACTAGCTAACACGAACCCCCGAGTAATCGACACGGAAGCGACGATCGTGCCTCGACCAAGCAAGGTAAATATCCCCCAGCAGACGCCGGAAATCAGCATGAGTGCCGCCGCATACCAGCTAGGTGTTTGAGCGGATGGCAGCATTAGAATGGTAAATCCCGAAAGCGCTACTACAATACCTAGCATCTCTTTACTGCTAAGCCGATTTCCAGTCAAAACATGAAATGCGACTAAAGTGAGCTGCACCATACCAAACAGGATCAAAGCCCCCGTTCCTGTACTGAGCTGGGTATAGGCGAACGAAAAGCAGATTGCGTAGCCAAACAGCGATATTCCAGACCACCAGCTCTTCTTATCTTGGAAAAAACGATAGTCCATTTGTCCGCGCAGAGTTTGGATAATCAGCAGAGTCACGGCGCCAGAAACAAGGCGCAGCCAAGTAAAAGAACCAGGGTCGATAGCTTGACTGGCCAGTGCAAAACGGCAAAAAAACGAATTAGCAGCAAAGGCGAACAATGCCAGCGCAAGAAGTGTGGTTGTATGCATAACTCTCCCTTAATTGAGAAAGTGTAGTTTGATTTGAGTTCTGAGTGATAGCTCTATTGATTCTGGCTAATATAATTTGGCTATATCTGATCAGAGATTTATATTGAGTGGTATAAATTTGCAGGTAAGAAAACGTATCTGAGAGGGATGAAATGAAACGACTTGCGCTACTACTGACACTTCTTGTTTCACTAAGTTTTTCTGCCACAGCTTCAGAGCGCGCAGAGATTGGATGGCAATGGATTGAACAAGGCGCCCTGATTGTCGATGTCAGAACGCCGCAAGAATTTAGCGCGGGGCATCTAGAGAATGCGATTAACTACCCTCTTTCTGAGCTAAACAAGCACTTCGCAAACATCGATAAGAACACTCAAATTGTTCTTTACTGTCGCAGTGGCAACCGCTCAGGTCAAGCGTATCAATACCTCAAGTCACAAGGATTTACACAGCTGCATAACGCAGGCGGTTTAACAGAGATGCAAAGTAACCAATAGCAGCGTTACTTGATTTGATAACTATGCACTAGCTCAAGCTTATGTCGGTAGGCATCTAACAACTCTTGCTTGTGTTTGCCCTCATTGTGATAGAAGAGTCCACCTTGCTGTTTTAGCTCTGAATAGTGCTCTTGAATCATTGCCAACACAGTTTCGACCCGTTTGATTGTCGTTGGGGTACAGCTTTTACCATCAAGATCATCTTCGATATCTAACACATGAGAGCGAAACATCTCGACTCTAAATAGATCCTTCAACTTGCTGTCTGTTTCTATTGCTTGCTGATACTGAGTCACAAGCGACTGCTTTTGCGAGATCACCTCCCAGTCAGCCCCATTGCCTTTTAGCCATTTCAATTGCTTAGTCAAACAACTCAACGCTTCATGCTTTACGTTTTTGAACACCGCCAGAGACTCAGCATAAGACAAATTCTGCTCCAATAGCCAACCAGAAAGAAAACGCGTTTCAAATCGCTCGCAGAAGTTAAACAAAGGCGCATCCAAGCCATTGCTGTTTAGCTCACGCAACGGGTTAAACGGGTACATATAGCCAAAATCAAACAGCCACAACTTGTGGTTCTCATCAACTAACATGTTGCCACTACAGAGATCCCACTCAAACAAGCCGATCTTTTCACATGCAGATAGAGTCGAAAACAGCTGAGACAACATCGAACTAGACACCTGTATAACAGGCTCTCCTTCAATCCAATCAGACAGGATAAAGCCCAAACGATAGTCAGCATAAACCGTTGGTACAACACACTCAAAGTCTTGAGCAGCAAGAGGATCATCTTTCTTACTCTGAATATCAAAGCGTCGCTGCACTTCATTGAGGAACGAATACTTTCCGTCGAGGTTCTTAACCTTTGCCTCAGGTCGCTTTTTCTTTAACGTGTAATCTTTGCCATCAAAACGAACTCGAAACACTTCGGCGGTTAACCCACTTTGAAAAGTATCTACAACGTAAGACGAGTCCTTTGTTGTGTCCGCAAGTTGTTCAGGCGTGATCGGGCAATCATCGATATGACCAACAATGAGGTTCTCTCCACTAAGTTCAAACTGCTGCTGTTGTTTCTGACGTAGGTTCATCAAGTGCATCCTGCTGATGGTTAGATACTACTAACTTTATCAACAGTAAAACACATGACATCCCCCCTAGGACAACAAATACAAGGCTGAGAACTTGGGTGGAATACCATATAGCTGAGTATCTTAGCTTGAGTTTCTATCCCGCTCCGCTAACTGACCAAAATATTCCTCGATGCTCTTACTTCCATAACTAGGGGCGCAGTTATCTTGACCTAACATAGTTAAGAAAAACTCTGCAGGACCTCCCCATTTCTCAGGTAACAGACTCGCTACCGCAAGCGCGCATTTACGCAATAAGTCAGGCAGGTAAACTACACGCTGTGATTTATCCAAAGCAGAAAATGCCAACCTAGTAATTTCATTGACTGAAAGGGTATCAGGCCCACCGACAGCTAACTCCGTTTCAGTTCGGTTTATCGCTTCTAAGCAAAACTGGCCGAGATCTTTTCCGTCAATAGGGTTAAGACGGTTCTCACCTTTACCAAACGTAAAAACTCGACCTGACATTGCCATATTGTACACTTCAGCAATATCTGAAAAGAAACCATTTGGACGAATCACACAAGGCGTAATTTTTGTCGATTGCAAAAGACGCCTTGCAAATTTTTCCTTAGCCTTCAGAAGCCTTACTTCAGGATGGTTTTGTGCGTTGAATGCAGAGATGTAAATAAACTTGCTAACACCAGATCGCTCTGCCTCTTCGAGCAAATTGAGATTGGCCTGATAATCTACATCCATATAGCCTAGGCCATCTTGCTGACGAGTGATTCCAATACAAGAAATAACGATATCGAACCCTTCACAAATGCCACGAATCTCTTCAGGATTAGTGACTTGAGCTTCGATCACTTGTGAATCACTTAAACCCATAGCTAACAGCTTACGTTTGTTTCTAGCCAATGCAGAAAACTCAGGATGCTGCGTCTTCAAAATTTCTACGATACTCGAACCTAAGTAACCAGTAGAGCCTGCAATTAGAATTCGGAAAGATGTAGTCATATCAATACCCTCTACAATTGTACTGGACGATAAGGTTCTTCACGTAATACATGGCTCACCAGCAATTTGAGGTAAAACAGCGGTAAAAACCACTCTAATCCTTGCGGGGCGTCAAACCAATACGTGCTAAGAACAATGCTCAATGAATAGGCTGTCAATGCAACAGGGCGTTGCAAATATAGAGGTGTTTTTAAGATCACGGTGCATGCAAACACCATATAGCCCCCAACAACAGCAACCCACACAATATCAAAATCCAAGAATGCCCAGCTGTACATCGACAGTTGGACAAAATGAACAAAAATAAAGCCCATATGTTGTGTGAAACCTTGCCCCTCTCGATGGAACCAACGCTTAGCGCTAGATGTTGAATTCGTGATGATTCCTCCAACAATATCTACCGTGAGTAATCCAGCTATCAAATACTGAGCCCAGCTCCACTCCAATTGAGTGATAAAAGCCCAATAAGCCAATCCAAGACCCGCAGCAAAGGGAACATAAAACTGTAGATTTTTTTCCGCTTTAGTGGCTCCTGGACCAATAAGCTTGTCAATCACACCCCAAAATCCAGCTCTCTCTTGTGGAATATTCCAATCAATTTTCATACCTCACCCCTATTTAGACCACTTGGTCTTTTTAAAGTAACGCGACCCGACACGAAGGTAAAGATCTTTTTTTGTCCAATTGGTCTAAAATAAAGGTTCTGTGTTATACTCCGCGTAGTTTTTCAAAAGAACACTTAGAGAAGTAAACATGCCTAAGATCGTCGATCATGAGAAAAAACGACAAGAAATCGCACTAAAGGCAACCGAGATATTCCTTGATTTTGGGTATAAAAATATAGGTATGAGGCAGCTTTGCGAACATCTAGGGATGAGTAAGAGTGCCGTCTATCACTACTACAAAAGCAAAGATGAACTGTTCAAAGCGGCGACCGAAGCGATAGTGAATTTTGATGCTGAGATCTTGGCTGGAAGACCGAGTTCAGATGAAGCAGATGTAAACCAGAAGATTAAAAATTTCGTATTGATCTTTAATCAAATGGCCCCAAGATTCTTCCAAGAGATGAAATTGGTCTCGGATTACATCGACGTGATCGGACAAGAAAACATTGCAACGGATCCTTGTATGTTACTTGCGAATCAAAAGTACATTGCCATGCTACAAAAATACGTTTCAGCACCCGATAAAGACTCTCTATATACGTTGATGCTCGGATTACTCAATCATCAAATTATGCTAGGGCGTCCATTAGAAAACCAATTTATCACTGAACAGATTGAACGGATAATAAAATAATCAACGGTATCCATGAGAGCCATTTAAGTACTCGCTTTGTACATCGGTTAAATCCGAGTTAGAATCCAGTACATTGTTTAACCGAAAGTGCCAACACTTTCACAACCGAATTAAGGAGGAATTTATGTCTTTGTGGTGTTCAATCAACCCACGCTTATTTGGCATGAAGGCTCGCTCAAGAGTTTTAGATATCGCGCTGCGATAATCTCGACTTGAGCGAAACATCACCTACAGACGAATAACGTCCCGAGTACTTTCCCTCAAGCTCGAAGAATTATTGTCAGCCCTGACAATGGCGTTTTGCGCCCAAAATTCTTGAGAACATTATGAGTACTTATTTAACTGCACAATCCCTAACGCTTTCTTACACTTCAACTCCGCTTTTTAGCGCACTCTCTTTCACCATTAATCGTGGCGATAAAATTGGCTTAATTGGCCACAATGGCTGTGGAAAAAGCTCGCTAATGAAGGTCCTGAACGGTCAGATGGAACCAAGTGAAGGCCGAATAGCCAAAGCAGCAAGTTGCCTGATGAGCTATGTCGAACAACACGTTCCTGAACGTCTGCAGAGTAAAAGCATTCTTGAAGCATTGGCAGAAACACTAAGCCCTGAGGAGCACTGGCGCGCTGAACTGGTTTTAACCGAGCTTGGTTTTTCTCAGTCGGAGCGAAATACCCTAGTGAGCAATTGCAGTGGCGGTCAACAAATGCGGCTGCTCATCGCTAGAGCCATCATCAACCAACCTGATTTGCTCCTGCTTGATGAACCAAGCAACCACTTAGATTTACCATCGCTATTGTGGCTAGAACAGTTTCTATCAACATGGAAAGGTTCATTCGTGTTGGTCTCTCACGATCAAACTTTACTTGATCGCGTAACCAATACCACTTGGGTCATGCGAGATAAATCTCTGCATCACTTTGCTTTGAATTGCTCACAAGCACGTAAAGCGCTCAGTGAGAAAGATGAGCAAGACCAAGCCCGTTACGCTAATGAACAGAAAGAGATCGACCGGATAGAGAAGAGTGCCAAACGTCTTGCTACATGGGGTAAGGTTTACGACAACGAAGATCTAGCTCGTAAAGCTAAAACCATGTATGCCCGAAAAGAGCGATTGGAAGAAGAGCAAACTGAGCTTTCTGAGGGCACGCCTTGGCAACTGGTACTTCAAGGAGAGCCACTACCTGCGAATAGGCTTCTCGAAGTAGCATCGCTTAAGGTCACGCCTCCAGATAGTGACTATCACCTATTTGACATGGCAGAGACACAGGTGAAAAGTGGTGACTGTATTGCCGTGTTAGGCAGTAACGGCTGCGGTAAGTCCACGCTGCTCAACCAGCTATACACTTGCTACCAATCGGGCTCGACCTCAACCCTAACCTTTCATGACCGTTGCCGTTTGGGTTACTACGACCAGTCTCTTCAGCAACTGAAAAATACCGACACGCTAAGCGATGCACTGCAATCTTTCGCATCAGTAAGCAGCGAAACAGCCAAGCGTTCTTTGATTGGAGCTGGGTTCGAGTACACACGTCACGGGCAGCTGGTTGCTTCACTTAGTGGCGGTGAGCGTGCACGCTTGCTGTTTATTGGACTGACTTTATCAAAGTACCATATGCTATTTCTCGATGAGCCAACCAACCATTTAGATATGGAAGGTAAAGAGGAATTGATAGAGACTTTAAATCGCTTTGAAGGCGCGGCACTGATTGTCAGTCACGATCGAAGTTTAATCGAGCAGAGCTGCAATCGCTTTTGGTTGATCAATAGAGGAGTATTGACTGAATACTTAACTGCGGAAGAGGTCTATGAGCAGATTTCGGCAAACGCTGTAGGCTCTGAGACTAACCCTGTTTTATCCATCACTGAGCCAAACATACGTTTAGAGATAACAAGCGAGGAACAACTGCTCGAGCGACTGATCGAACTGGAAACTTTGTTGGAAGATGATCTCAATCGAAAACCTAAACATCAAAAGCTAAACCTTCAACAACAATGGCGAGATGAGATGGAAACCATAACCCGCCAGCTATAAAGTGTATTAGTACATAATAAGTGGAGAGGCACCGATAACGGTGCCTCTTTTTCAATTCAACTGTTGGAAAGCTGCTCATTCGCTTGTTCACAGTGCTGTTTTAGTTCTTCAAGGTCCAAGCCTTCTTCAGATGCTCTCAACACATAGTCGTACATGTTATCCATCCCTAACTTAAACTCTGCCCAGTATTTTTCATCTTTGCCCGCTTGATCAATTTTAGCCATCTCGGCCTTATACTTCGCAATAACAACCCCAGCTTTTTGTTCACAAAGAAAGCCCATTGCTTTTATCTGACCTATGTTTAATCCCAACAAATACATTCTATGCTCTTCCGGGCTCATCTTTTCTGTTGGTTTCTGGAGTTCTTCTGGTAAACCGTCAGCCCAAGCAGTGCCGAAAAATGCTGCTAACAACAAAAATAGGGTAACTTTGATCTTCATGGCATCCTTTCCACGTTCTAGTTGTGTTGAACTGATTAAAGCACAACTAAGCCGTGTTGCGCCAGATTATGGGCCTGCAAATATGCATTGGGTAGGTGGTGCCTTAACTCGG